>NZ_JAALLT010000004.1:600000-785922 GCF_011059145.1 Halalkalibaculum roseum
GCCTATGAACTTGGTAAGGGCCACCTGCAATGGGATCTCCCCAAACCGGTGATCCCTACCTATGTCGAAGGCGTCGGAGTTGTGGAAGAAGCAGATGAGGAAGAAGAATCCCCGGTTGCAGAACCGATTATGGAGACAAATCTAAATCCCAAACCCAATTGAAATAGGATGATTCACTTATGGGACTTCTAGATAAAAAATACCACGACAGTAACATCATTATCGTCTCGCTTGAAAGCGCCTTAAACTGGGCCCGCAAATCATCATTGTGGTATGAACAGTTCGGTCTGGCATGCTGCGCTATCGAGATGATGGCTACCGCGGCTTCCGAATATGATTTTGATCGATTCGGCGTCATTCCACGCTCTTCGCCCAGGCAAGCGGATGTAATGATCGTGGCAGGTACCGTGACCTTGAAAATGGCTTCACGAATTGAACGACTCTATGAACAGATGTCAGAACCCCGCTATGTAATAAGCATGGGCTCCTGTTCAAATAGCGGAGGCCCTTACTGGGAGCACGGTTACCATGTTCTAAAAGGAGTGGATAAGGTCATTCCGGTTGATGTCTATGTACCCGGATGTCCTCCAAGGCCAGAAGCTCTCCTGGAAGGTTTCCTGAAACTACAGGAACGTATCACAAATGAAACAATCGTTGAAGAGAAAGAAGCAGAGAAACAACCCGTGGAGGCTGAATCCTGATGAAAGAGATGAGTGACATATTCGAATACCTGAATACTACATTTGAGGAGGGACTCTCCTATAACGAAGCGGAAACCGGACAGTCGTGGGTCCTTGTCTCTGCACCTACTATAAAGGAGGTTTGCAAATTTTTGAGAGATGATGAAGAGCTCCGGTTTAATTACCTCATGTGCTTGAGCGGTGTTCACTACCCAAAGGAAAACGAACTGGAAGCGGTGTATCATCTGCATTCTACAATACATGGACATACCCTGGTACTGAAAGTTAGAGTTCCGGAAGAGGAGCCCCATGTGCCTTCTGTTGAATCCATTTGGAAAACAGCAAACTGGCATGAACGTGAAGCCTACGATTTGGTGGGTATTCATTTTGAAGGTCATCCGGACCTCCGGCGCATACTTACCCCACAAGACTGGGAAGGGCACCCGCTTAGAAAAGACTACGAACAACAGGAATCATACCGGGGAGTGACCACAGGAATCTAATATCATTTGCACCTATGAAGACCGAAGTATTGACACAAGAAGCTGATAAGAGGACGATGACCATAAATATGGGTCCACAGCACCCTTCTACTCACGGTGTGCTGCGCCTCGAGGTAACGGTAGATGGCGAAGTGGTGAAAAAGGCCAAGCCCGACATCGGATACCTGCATCGCTGCTTCGAAAAATATGCAGAATCTCTGGGTGACTATGCAAAGGTTGTTCCCTATACCGACCGCATCGACTACGTATCAGCCATTAACCAGGAAATGGGCTATGTCATTGCCGTCGAAAAACTGCTGGAATTGGAAATACCCGAAAGGGTGGAATATATGCGGGTGATTCTGGCTGAACTGCAACGTATTGCAAGTCACCTTCTGGGTATCGGTACCTTCGGGCTGGACCTCGGTGCCTTCACCCCTTTCCTCTACTGCTTTATCGAAAGGGAAAAGATTCTTCGAATTCTGGAAAAAGCAAGCGGTGCCCGCCTGCTCTACAATTACATCTGCATCGGTGGATTGATGCGTGACATACCGGATGATTTCAAAACCGAAACACGGGAGTTTATTAGCTCTTTCCGCCCAAAAATCGATGAGCTAAACGAACTGCTCACCACTAATAGCATTTTTATTGACCGAACTGCAAATATCGGTGTACTGCCTGAGGAAGTAGCGCTTAATTACGGGGCTTCCGGTCCCATGTTGCGCGGGTCAGGCGTTTCCTGGGATATCCGAAAAAATGATACCTATTCCATCTACGATCGCTTTGAATTCGATATCCCTGTCGGCAGCGGCGAAGTAGGCACTACGGGAGATTGCTGGGACCGTTACATCGTGCGGGTTCGCGAGATGATTGAGAGTCTTAAGATCATTGAACAAGCCCTCGATCAAATGCCCGATGAAGGAGATGTGCAGGAAGCCGTACCGAGAAGAGTACGTCCTAAGGAGGGTGAAGTCTATGTTCGTACCGAGACCCCAAGAGGCGAGCTGGGATATTATATCGTAAGTGATAATTCCTCCGGCCCCTATCGCGTGAAAGCCCGAACACCCAGCTTTGTGAACCTGAGCATTTTACCTGCTATTTCAAAAGGGGCGCTGGTATCTGACCTGGTTGCCATAGTAGGAAGTATTGACATTGTATTAGGAGGAGTGGATCGATGAATAAACCTGAGAATGAAAAGATCTTATGCTAAATACGCTTGAAAATATTATCCCTTCGCCAGTCATTGCACTACTAATCTTTGTAGCACTACCGCTGGTACTGGTCAGTATTTATGCACTCTTTGCCATTTGGATGGAACGCAAGGTGGCAGCTCATATACAAGACCGGCTGGGACCTATGCGTGTAGGCGGGTGGCACGGCTGGGCCCAAACCATTGCCGATATGCTGAAACTGCTGCAAAAAGAGGATATCATTCCGACCAATGCCAGCCGTTTTCTATTTAAGTTGGCACCTTTTCTTCTGTTTGCCGCATCGTACGCGGCATTTTCAGTTATTCCATTTAGCAGTGCCTACATAGGCAGTTCCGTAGATATTGGTGTGTTTTATCTCCTGGCCATTACTTCCCTGCTTACATTAAGCGTCCTCATGGGTGCGTGGGCATCCAACAACAAGTGGTCGTTGCTGGGCGGTATGCGTACGGCGGCCCAGATGGTAAGCTATGAAGTGCCCACCATAATGTCCGTTTTGTCGGTGCTGGTGGTAGCCGGCTCGCTGAATCTGATGACCGTAACCGAAATGCAGACGGGCAATACAACACTCGGTTTCTTGCCCGACTGGCTGATATTTCAAAATCCCTTCCTGCTGATCGCCTTTGTCATTTTCTTTATCTCTATCGTAGCCGAATCACACAGGGTGCCATTCGATCTACCCGAATCGGAATCGGAGCTGGTAGCCGGTTTTCAAACCGAATATTCGGGCATGCGATGGGGAATTTTCATGCTGGCGGAATATGCCGACATGCTGTTGTTGTCACTGCTGGGTTCGGTACTCTTTTTCGGGGGATGGAACAGTCCTTTTGGAGAATTCATGGCAGGTCCGATTTGGGGTTTCTTCTGGTTTATACTGAAAGGCATGGTGCTGGTTTTTGTAATGATGTGGATGCGGTGGACCCTGCCCAGATACCGGGTAGATCAGCTGATGCAAATCTGCTGGGGCTTCCTCATACCCATCTCCTTTGTAAACTTTGTACTGATCGCACTATGGGAAATGATTTTTTAAAGCTAGAACAATAAACCTATGGTACATGCACTGAAAAAAAGCCTGGTAACACTCAAATCGATCCTAACTGGGATGAAAGTGACCATGCGCCACCTTTTCCAGCCTTCGGTAACCATTCGATATCCCGATGTACGAGATGAACTGCCCGAAACGGCCAGAAGCAAGCTCTATGTGAATATTGACGATTGCATTGGCTGCAAGCTTTGCGAAAGAGCCTGCCCTGTAAATTGTATCTCCATTGAAACCGTACAGGCTACCTCTGACGTGGACTTGGGAAAAACCTCTACAGGCAATCCCAAGAGGTTCTGGGTTACCAACTTTGAAATAGATATGGCGAAGTGCATGTATTGCGACCTGTGTGTTCCTCCCTGTCCGACAGATTGCATCACCATGGTTCCAGAATATGAATACTCGGAATTCGACCGAAATAACCTGCTATTCCAATTCAGTGAATTAAGTCCTGATAAAGTGGAGGAAGTAAAGGAGAAGTTGGAGAAGGAGCAGGAAGAAAAGCAAAGACAAAAGGAAGAAGCCGCAAGAAAAAAAGAGGCCGAAAAAAACAAAAGCGAAGATTCACCGGCCGAAACAAAATCGACAGAAGAATAGAGGAATAAATATGGATGTCAGTACCTTGGTTTTTTATTTCTTCTCGCTGGTTACCATAGTATCTGCCGGCATTATGGTATTCTCTAAAAACATTGTGCACTCAGCCTTTGCACTAATGTTCTCCCTACTGGGCGTAGCGGTTCTTTACGTGCTGCTTTATGCCGATTTTATCGCAGCCACTCAGCTACTGGTCTATGTCGGCGGCATTCTTATTCTGATTCTATTTGGCATGATGCTTACCAGCCAGGGGCTTACTGAAAAATTCGAGGCAGTGACCGTCAACCTGCTTCCTGCTTCCCTGTTGGCAGCAATTACTTCTGTCCTCTTGATTTACAGCTACACCACGACGACATGGCCTACAGTAATTCCCGAAGAGCGAAGCAGCACCGTTTATGATCTTGGAATACTGCTCATGAACGATTATGTGCTGCCATTTATCGTAGTTGGGGTACTGCTGCTGATTGCCATTATCGGGGCCATTTTAATGTCAACTCGCCTAACCGCTTCGACCAATGAATAACCTCTTGATCACGGCCATATCAAACGCAGTATTGCTCAGTGAACCGGCACTTGAACACTTTTTGATTGTCGGTGCCCTGCTTTTTTCCCTGGGAGTTCTGGCTGTACTGTCCAGGCGCAATGTCATAATGGTTTTGATGGGTGTGGAGCTGATTCTCAATTCGGCGAACCTGAATATTATTGCCTTCAGTCGCTTCACAAATCTCTCTGTGGAGGGTCATATGATCGGCCTTTTCGTCATTATCATCGCAGCTGCAGAAGCTGCTGTCGCACTCGCCATTGTGTTAAATATGTACAATCGTCATAAGACGGTTAATCTCGATGAAATTAATTCGCTAAAAGGATGACAGGCATGAGAACTATTAACAATAACCGGAAATAAGGCATGTATACATCATTACCACTAATTATACTGGCGCTTCCTTTACTGGGATTTGTGTTGCTCATTTTTTTCGGGAAAAAACTGCCTCGCAAAGGTGACTGGTTGGGAACCGGCCTGCTGATTACCGCATGCATCCTCTCCCTGGTAATGCTTTTTGACAAATTTCTTGCTCATCCTTCTGAAACGTTTGGCAGCAGCTATGAGTGGCTGGTTATCGGAAGCTATAGTATTAGCTTTGGCATTGCTATTGACAACCTGGCTTCGGTAATGCTCTTGGTAGTGACTCTCGTGAGCGCCCTGGTGCACCTATTCTCTATCGGATATATGAAAGATGATGTCAGGTACACCCGGTACTTTGCCTACCTAGGCTTATTCTCCTTTTCCATGCTTGGCATCGTCCTCACTGACAACCTGCTCTTTATGTACATCTTCTGGGAACTGGTGGGTATCAGCTCATACCTGCTTATCGGGTTTTGGTATGAGAAGAAGTCCGCATCCAATGCCGCGAATAAAGCCTTTATTGTTAACAGGGTGGGCGACTTCGGTATGTTCCTTGGAATCATGATCCTTTTCGTCAATTTTCACACCTTCACTTTCGATGAGATTTTCCGCCTTCTGGAATCCGGTCAGCTACCATTTGAAAGTACAGGTTGGCTGACGGCTTCGGGATTGCTGATCTTCTGCGGGGCCATCGGTAAATCAGCCCAATTCCCGCTACAGGTTTGGCTGCCGGATGCCATGGAAGGTCCGACACCTGTTAGTGCACTTATACATGCAGCCACCATGGTAGCGGCCGGCGTATATCTGGTTGCCCGTATCTTCCCCATGCTTACCGCCGATGCCCTGCTCGTTGTAGCATATATCGGGGCCATTACCTCGTTCCTGGCCGCCTCTGTTGCCCTTACACAATTCGACATAAAGCGGGTACTCGCCTTCTCTACCATAAGCCAGCTGGGTTATATGATTCTGGCGCTCGGGGTGGGCGCCTACACAGCCGGCTTTATGCATCTGGTTACGCATGCGGCTTTTAAAGCGGGACTCTTTCTGGGTGCCGGAAGTGTAATTTATGCCATGCATAAGATCCTGCATGAACAGGGAGATCACCATACCGATGCCCAGGACGTACGTAATATGGGAGGGCTGAAATCAAGGATGCCCATCACCTATTACACCTTTTTGGTCTTTACGCTGGCCATCTCGGGCATACCTTTGACTTCCGGTTTCTTGAGCAAAGATGAGATCCTGGCCGGTACACTGGCATTCAGTAGCATGAACGGACACTGGCTGCTCCCAATGCTCGGCTTTTTGGTAGCGGGAATGACAGCTTTTTACATGTTTCGCTTACTGTTGCTCACTTTCCATGGGAAGCCGTCAAATGAAGAACGAATTGCCGGTATTAAGGAATCTCCACTGGTCATGACCATCCCATTAATGGTACTCGCTACGGTTTCCTTCTTTGTCTTTTACAGTTTCAATCCATTTGGGGCTGCTGATGGATGGTTTTATGAGTTCATAGACAGGCCCCTGAGCATCGTACCTGCAGCCCTTCAGCCGGCCGGACTGAGCCTCTTTAACGAACATCTTCATGAGGTCCACGGATCAGCCATGGGGTTGTCAATACTGTTTGCTTTAGGCGGTATTCTGCTTGCCTTGGCAATGTATTACTGGAAGAAAATTGATGCCTCCAGCATGGTCAAAAAAGCCGGACCGCTCTATAAAGGCTCGCTCCACAGCTGGTATTTTGACGAGCTTTATGACCGGGTATTTGTCAACGGCCTGTTTTTATTGACGCGCATCTCCAAATGGTTTGATGAGCATATTATCGATGCCATTGTAAATGGCACAGCATGGGTAACCAAAGCAGTTTCAAGCTTCACAGGTCTGTTTGACGATTACATTGTTGACGGACTGGTAAACGCTACAGCGAGAACCGCTGATCACGCCGGCAACCTATTGAGCAAGGTTCAGACAGGAAATATTCAAACTTACCTCGTGTATGTGGTCTTCAGTTTTCTGATTCTGTTTTTCCTGCTGATTCAATGAACATTTAACATTCACTATTAATGCGACGCTGAACATATGGAATTTCAATTTTTGGGACTTGGCATACTAAGCTGGATTGTATTTATACCGATTCTTGGAATGGCATTAGTGTTACTGCTTCCTGATTCAAAACGCGATGCCATGCGATGGACGGCTGCGGTTGTAACCGGCATTCAGGTCGTATTGGCCGGAATTATCTACATGTCTTTCGATCAGGCAAAGACCGGTATAAACAACATAGAAAGCCTGCAATTTGTAGAACACTTCAACTGGATTACGGTTGACGCCGTACCATGGGTGGGCAAAGTCAACATCGACTATTTTCTGGGACTAGATGGACTCAGTATCCTAATGGTGATCCTCACTGCATTAATTGCCTTTGTCGGGGTTATCTCTTCCTGGAATATTAAAAAAATGGTAAAGGGATACTTTGCACTCTACCTGCTGTTGATCACCGGAATTATGGGTGTCTTTGTAGCGCTGGACTTTTTCCTCTTCTTTATTTTCTGGGAAGTCATGCTGCTGCCCATGTATTTCCTTATTGGTATATGGGGTGGCCCGCAACGGGAATATGCAGCCATCAAGTTTTTTCTCTACACATTCGTGGGCGGTATTTTGATGCTTCTCACCATGCTTGCACTCTATTTTAGCGTTGCCCATACAGATCCTGTTACCGGCGAATCGGTTCATACCTTTAATATTCTCCACATGATGAATCCGGAGAATTTTGTGGATGGCGGACTGCTATCCGGCTGGGATACTACCTGGCGTTATGTAGCCTGGATGGCACTGTTTATCAACTTTGCCATTAAGATTCCGGTATTCCCCTTCCATACGTGGTTGCCTGATGCCCACGTACAGGCGCCCACCCCGATAAGTGTCATTCTTGCCGGAGTTTTGCTGAAACTGGGAGCTTACGGGTTGCTACGAATTAATTTTCCAATACTACCGGACGCCACACTCTACTTCGGTTACTTCATGGCCATTCTCGGCATGATTAGTATTATCTACGGTGCCTTGTGTGCCATGGCCCAGGAAGACTTTAAAAAACTGATCGCCTATTCATCGATCAGTCACATGGGAATTGTGATCCTGGGTATAGCAGCTTTCAATACGCAGGGAATGGTCGGAGGCGTGCTTCAAATGTTCAACCACGGCATCATTACTGCGGTACTCTTTCTTTCCGTGGGCGTCCTTTATGACCGCGCCCATACACGGGGACTCAACGACTTTGGAGGCATGGCCAACCAAATGCCACGCTATACCGGAATTGCCATGATCGGTATGTTCGCTGCTATGGGGCTTCCGGGACTCAATGGTTTTGTCAGTGAGCTCTTCTCTTTCCTCGGGGCCTTTGAAACCTACCGGTGGATCACCATAATATCGGTAACCGGCATCATCATCACGGCTGCATACATACTATGGACCATCCAGCGTATTTACCTCGGTGAAGTGCCCGACCGCTGGAAAGAACTGAAAGATCTCACGCTACGGGAATATATCAGCCTGGTACCTCTGATTATTCTCATTATCCTCCTTGGAATTTATCCCTCACTGGCCATTGATCTCATAAACAGCTCGTTAAGCGGTCTGGTTGAACTGATAAGTGCTGGAGGTGTATGATGAAGAAAGCTCCAAGTCGATCAAACATCAATTTATCTAACAGAACTATTCACTGATTATGGATCAACAGATTCTTCATAGTATCGGCTGGTTTTATCCTGAGATCATACTCGTACTTACGCTTTGTGTGATCATTCTTGCCGACATCATTATAAAGCGGGATAAAATGATCGGCGGCCGGATTTTGCTTGGCGGACTCATTCTCTCCGGGGTAGCCATACTGTTTCAAGTGGGAGTCAACGAATCGGTCTTTTTTGACCTGGTCGCTGTAGATGCTTTTGCCGTTTTCATGAAGCTGGTCATAATAGTGGCAGCAATCTTTGTAGTTCTCTTTTCCATGAACAGCGCAGAGCTGAGTAGCTACCGCTCTCGAATAGGTGAATTTTATATGATGCTTTCCGGCATGGTGCTGGGAATGCTGCTGATGGTTGGTGCTACCAATGTGTTACTCATGTACCTGGCCTTTGAAGTCACCAGTATCAGCTCCTATGTATTGGTGGGTTTCACCAAAAAGTCAGGACGTTCTTCAGAGTCATCCATGAAGTATATTATCTATGGTGCGGTGTCATCGGGCATCATGTTATATGGCCTAACGCTGCTGATCGGTATAACCGGGGCAACGGATATATATGGTATCAACGAAACCTTGAATGCCGGTATTTCCCAACCTACCATGTTCAACCTGTCAATTGCTATGATCCTGGTAGGCATGGGCTTTAAGGTGGCAGTTGTCCCCTTTCATTTCTGGGCTCCCGACATATACGAAGGCGCACCCTTTTCTATCGCGGCAATCCTCGCGGTGGCATCCAAAATTGCTGCTTTCGGACTGCTCATTCGCTTCTTTTCGGTGTCATTTGGCGCTGTCGAAACAGCAGGTGGCGGAATATGGGAAATGCTGTTTACGGATCAAATTCCCTGGGATCTTATTATTGGAATAATGGCTGCTCTTGCCATGATTGTCGGAAATCTCACTGCACTCATGCAGGATAATATCAAGAGGATGCTGGCATATTCAAGCATAGCCCATGCGGGCTATATTCTAATGGGCGTGGTCATATTTTCTGAACAGGGCGTATCATCCATCCTGGTATATCTGTTCATCTATTTGTTTATGAATCTGGGAGCTTTTTACACTGCCATGCTCTTTTCCGACTCTGTCCATACCGAATCTATCGAAGGCTACAAAGGACTAGGACACCGGGCTCCCCTGGAAGGCATCAGTATGACGATCTTTCTGGTTTCACTCACCGGGCTACCGCCCACAGGCGGATTCATAGCCAAACTCTATATATTCGGGGCGGCCGTTAATGCCGGTTGGATCTGGCTGGTAGCCATAGCCGGTATAACGACGGTTATCTCCCTCTACTATTATATCCGAGTGGCTAGAAACCTGTTTCTCTTTAAGCCTGAGCCCAATTCTGAAAAACTCACGTTTAATCTCAAGTCCAAGTTAATACTTGGGTCATTATTGGTACCGACCCTGTTTTTGGGAGTGTATTTCACTCCACTCATAGAATTTGCAAAACAATCAATAACCATATTAGGACTAAATTGAACATGAAATTTCCCTAAAACGTCAACATTCACTAAAAATACCGACTGTTATGAATGATGAACGATTAACCAAGCTGTATGCCAAAGCTGATAAATTGCTGTCAAAGGCTACCGAAGAACTGTACAAGCCGCAAGAGGATGTTGTGAACTACTCCGCATGTATTTCCTCGAGAAGTGCACTATATCATTTTCTGGGATGTATGTACCTTCATTTTACCGATGAAGAAGTAGACAAATCACTGGAAGAAGGAAAAATGAGTATTGATGAACTGCTCAATTTTGCACGACAGTACAGCAACGAATTAGGTGAGATCAATTTTGATATCATGCGCTGCAGCTGCGAAAATGTTGAAGATATTCTCAATAATGAGGAAATCTACTTCTGCAACAATACGGAAATAGTTCAGGGTTGTACAAACCTGGCAAAAAAGGTCAAGAAGCTGGTCATAAACAATGCTTTTGATGGTGTTGCCCCCAGTACAGAACCTTTGGAAGGTTAAACATCAGTACACTCTGTCGATTAACTACTACCAAAAATGCACCGGCATTTTAAAATACCATGCCGTATAATTTCTATGTCTAAACGTACCGACGGCAACCTCTCACTATCTCAATTTATCATTTACACACCTTTCTCCTGCTCGCCTCTTTGTGCCATAAAGTAACCGCACCGTTTACTACTTATTGCTTATCTTAAATCCAACGTTTTAATAAAACCGACTCAGCTCTCCCCCTCTTTAATCAGACTACAATAAATGGTCTCTTATCTCATATCGGTAGACAAACTATCTAGGTAATTCGGGAAAAGATGGGTTAAGTCTGTTCATTTTGAAAAGTAAATCTAGCTATGAGTCCGGCTAAGAATATTTACAGCAGCCAAACTTTTGAATCATAAACCTTCCAATTCATTTTAGCAGTTGATTTTTAAGTTATGCGAAGTTCAACTAATATTGATAACATATTTAGCATCATTCTTAAACCTATAGTCTTTATTCTTGAAATTCTTTACCTCGCAACTTACGCAAATCATATCCAGCAGGGGTACCAAATATAATCTGAAGCGATTAGCCAGATTCTTGGGAGTTCTACTGTTGCTCATAGTCATTTACTCGGTTCTGTTTCACTATATCATGGAGTATGAAGGCCGGTATCATAGCTGGATGACCGGCTTTTACTGGACCCTTACTGTCATGTCTACGCTTGGCTTCGGTGATATTACCTTTACAAGCGACCTTGGGCGTGCTTTTTCTGTGATTGTGTTAATATCGGGCATGCTCTCTCTTTTGATACTACTTCCTTTTACCTTCATCCAATTTTTTTACGCACCGTGGCTTGAGGCACAATCCAGGGCAAGAGCACCCCGAGAACTACCGGAGAAGACCCGCGACCATATCATTATTACCCATTATAATCCCATCACCAGGGCTTTCATGAAAAAGCTTGAGCAGTATAACTATACTTATGTACTGCTGGAAAGTGAACTGTCTAAAGCATTGGAATATCATGATGAAGGCTTTAGTGTCGTTTTTGGAGATATAGATGATCCGGAAACCTATAAAAAACTTAGAGTTACTCAGGCTTCCATGGTGGTAACCGCCGGTACCGACATGGTTAACTCCAACATCTGCAATACCGTACGGGAACTGGATGAGGATGTCACAATTGTAGCGACAGCAGACTCTGCGGACTCCATTGACCTACTCAAAATGGCCGGTTGTAATCACGTAATGCGCATGGGTGAAATGATGGGAAGAGCCCTTTCGCGTAGGACCATAGGGCAGGATAGTCGTGTACATGTTGTCGGACGTTTCGACCAGTTGGTTATCGCAGAAGCGATGGCTTATCAGACTCCATTGGTTGGTAAAACACTCAAAGAAAGTCGCTTGCGAGAACAAATGGGTATTAATCTTGTCGGTATTTGGGAACGGGGCAAGTTTAACAAACCACACCCAGAGTTAACTATCAAAAACGAAAGCGTACTGATCATGGCCGGTTCTCCTGAACAACTAAGGACCTATGATGAATACATGGCCATCTATCGCTCCACTTCCAGTCCGGTGATTATTGTCGGTGCGGGTCGCGTTGGACGCGGAATAGCAGATGCTTTTGACGAGCGCGGCCTGAACTACCGAATCATTGATAAGAATCCGGATCGTATGAAACAGGATGAAAGGTATATCCTCGGGGCGGCTGAAGATTTCAGTGTACTCGATCAAGCGGGTATCAATGAAGCACCCTGTATTCTGGTTACCACGCACGATGACGATATGAATATCTATCTCACAATATATGCCCGGAAATTGCGACCCAATATACAGGTCATCAGCCGTTCAACCCTGCAACGCAACGTGTCAACGCTGCACCGTGCCGGTGCTGATTTTGTTCTATCCTATGCGACCATGGGTGCAAATGCCATATTTAATATCCTGGAACGCAATGACATTCTTATTGTGGCGGAAGGTCTGAATGTGTTCACAGTCAATGCTCCACCAGCGCTTAATGGAAAAACCTTGATTGAATCACAAATTCGACAGCAGACCGGATGCAGTGTTCTCGCTATCAAAAAAGAAGACCATCAACTTATTAATCCGGATCCTGATGTCAGTATCACAGAACAATGCGAGCTGGTGATGGTCGGTACCGATGAAGATGAGGTTACATTCATGGAGCTGTACAGGTAGTGAAACATATAGTTACCTCATTACTTAAGTTAGTTTAGCAACCGCCTTACCTACCGGTTTGAAATATCCGATATCGTGAAGGATAGATTATCAAATGAAAATTGTTACATAGGTAAATCGAATCAGTAAGGAGCTAACATTATGGGTATTAAAGATAAAACAAGAAAAGAACTGGAAGAACGAGTCAGGGAATTGGAAAATATCATTGCACATAAAGGTGTCGGATCTTCCTACCTGCAGAAAGCCGAGCGTATTCAACGAGATATAAATATAGCCCTGCTGCTGGGTGCAACAACCGCTGTGGTTGGCTTGACGGCTTGGGCTGTATATAAATCCCGGGGCGAGTAACGGATAATCTCGCCATTTTTATTAAGCAGATTATACTGCCTTTTTGGGGGCAGTTATCTGATTCGTATTAACCTCATTGTCACCTAAGCTAAGGTAGAATCTTAATATTTGCTTGTATATACAATTTTTATTCGTCTGCATTTCTATTCTCATCATTTATTGTATTTACAACCAGTCACTCATTGCAATAAAGCTTTTCAAAGCAATTTTTCACGAGATAAATGAATTGACAAACACCCGAAGTTAAAGAGCTGCAAGGAGTTTAACGGGAAATGTTAAATTTATCTAACATTCCATATTAAGTCTCAAATCATTAATAAATTGGTTTTAGTTTCTAATAAGAAGTAATGCTACAGGAAGGGTTCCCTAAGAGAGTACATTAGTGATTTTGGGTTGGTGGATGCGGGTGTTGATAGAGATTAACACTTAGCAGCGCGTATAAGAAATATTCTGCCAATCTAATGCCCTGCCTGTACGATAATATCGAGTAATTAAGGGTCTACCGGCATTTTGAAAACTCTTGGCTTACAAATAGCAGTAGCACTGCTGATATCACTGGGCTTTATCAACCCGTTCACTAAATACAGCGGTCAGGTCTTCTTAAATACGTTCTGGCAGGTTGAAGAAATCAGGGGAGAAGAAACCTACTTTATCCATTGGAAAGTAGAAGCTAATGCCGACAGTCTTCAGTTTATCTACTTCTGCGGCGATGACACCACCTATTCCGATGTAAAAAAGAGCAGCAACGGGACCTTTTCAGATTCTCATCGCTCGGAATGCAATGCACGGACCAAAGTTGTCATCGATCCATTTATTCAAAACGACCGGCATATTGAATTCATAGATATTCCCTTCATCAAGTCATTGCCTGATACGCTGTAACATCCAAAGATCCCCCTTGCTGCTATCCCTTATGCCACATATTTGTAAAGAGTTCTGCAATTTATTTTAAGGAAGTAATTAACTACAGGTTGCTTAGTTTATAGTTTTCTAAATCCCCTACTGTCAAAATTTATAGATTATCTCGACCTTCCATTTGGCCGATTATCTTTTGTGTTTTTTCCACTGGTCATAGGCAATCGGCACGATAAAAAACATCCAAACGATTGCACTGATAATAATTGAACTTAAATCGATTTCCATCCTGGTAGTATTTTTGATTTAAAGCCTGCCGTTGGATTAAATAAATGCAGGTTTCACTCTGCACGACCGGCGAGTTAATTTTTAAGTAGGAAAGAGTTACTAAAGGATGGTCTATAAGAAAGAATGAAATGGATAGATGATCTTCTTTCGCTGCAGCAGAAGAGCAATATTTTCTGTATCAGCACCAATACCCGCTTTATTGCCGTATTGCGGTACGCGAACAAATAGAATCCCGAAAAGATCCATATGCAGGTCGCCAAGCTCTACATCAGTCAGAGAGTCAATCTGCAAAATGCCGGGTTTTGTCTGCCGGTTATCCGGATAGGCAAGTGGCTCTCCCTGAGAGTGGGCATTGGAGAGAATACTTTGAACGGGAGTTTGTAAGAAGAGAGACCGATGCTCGGAGGCGGATGCACAGAACGCTGCTGCGTTCCATGCAAAGAGAATAGCTGCTACAAACAGCGCGATTTTTGTCGGTCTGTTCATCGTTACAATATACAAATTCTGCTACTATTTTACACTTAACGACGAAGCGGGTGACTAATTATTTGTTCATTCTCTTTTTATTGAGTGATCTAAAAATTGAATATTCTTAAAGATGCCAATACCTGCCTGTGGGATACTGTTGCACCATTTCAATTCGGAATGGTCAACCCTGGCGATACTATCCGGTTAATAATTCTCAACCTTGGGCATCCCGGGCATAAGGCCGGTGCCGATAATATTTGGGGATTGAGTCAAGACGAATATGAAGCCATGCTACACCGCCTCCGGCAGTATTGAGCCACAACGGGCGATTTGATAGCATCTTTTCTGTTACCCTACCCGTTTCTTTCCAAAGGACATGCTGTTGGTCTAATGGGGCTGACTCCGTGAAAACTCCTATATGGGAATAGTTATTTGACGGACGAACAGGCACGGGAGCAACCAGCCGTGCATCTCCTCCCAGATTGTCAAAAACCGCCACCTGTTCCCCAAGCTGAAGATTCCTGAAATAGGATCGGAAAGGTCCGGGATCGGCCGGAAGATCGATACCGGGACTTTTATAAACGACGAATTCAAACCGGCGATCATAATTGTCTCGTGTAACCGGCGGCGTTTCCCATTGATACGCTTTGAAAGGAATCTCTTCCTTCAGCAAATTGATATAAAAAGAGCGGAAGGATTCACTATCCTGCAGGAGAGAAATAAAATATTTATATCGCAAAGGCTCCTCATCCCGGCTAAGTAAAAATTGATAGGATTCTCCTTCCTGTATTACGGTTTTTTGAAAACGAAACATACTGACAGGTCTGCTGAAAGATATCTTTAGTTAAGACTAGAATACCTGATTTTCTTACTTACTTCCATTTTTTACACGATGAGATTATAAACTTAGCACCCGGATTTGGCATAAATAGAAGTTAAAGGTTGAACCTAGCTACCTAACTCAATGAAATTTAGTAAATGAAAAGTTTTATTTATACTGGCCAAAGGCTGCCTGAGCTTTAGCATAACCATCGAAGTTTCCGGTGTCGTGTCGCTTTAGTCCTTTAGGTAATGAACTAGCTAACACAGTACCACCTTTCCTGAGTAATTCATTTACTCCGGCCGTCAGCTGCAGTTCACCATCCTCATCGCGCTCTGCATTTTTTAAGGCATCAAATAGATCCGGCGTGAACAGGTACCTGCAGGTGGATGCCATAGGTTCTGATATACTAATTGAATCAGGTTTCTCTATAATAGTCTCTACTTCAAACAATCCGTTCGTTTTTTGATCTGCAAGTTTAACAATACCTCTAGAACCGGCCTCTTTTTTTGGCACCGGATAAATGGACATAACCGCGTCCGGGGAATTCTTTTGAAATATTTCTGACATCCCCTGAATGACTTTCTCAGTTTTTTCACCCGCAAGTGGTGCATCCGAGAATATGACGAGGAACGGAGAACCATCAACAAACTCCTCTCCGGTGAGTACGGCTTCACCCGGGCCACCTGCTGAATCATCGATCTTAATTGTTATGTTTCCATCATCTTGAAAATACTCCCCTATTTCCTCATGATCGGATCGAGTGGGGATCAATATTTCCTTGACTCCGGCTGCTCGGATTTCATCTACTATATGGTGAAGTACCGGTTTCTTACCCAGCGGGAGCATTGGTTTGGGGATATATGAAGAGAGTGGTCGCATACGTTTACCCAAACCTGCTGCCGGAATGATTGCTTTGTGGAATGCTGTCATTAATACCTTAAATCTAATAGTAGATTACTAATAATAATTAAGGAGACCGATCGGTTCATTCCATTTTCCTTTTTATCCTATTGATTCAAATATATGTATTTGCCGGGTCTAAAATTTTTCCTGCAAATATCTTATTTTAGGAAACTTGCCTTGATATGCTGCTCATTCTATAAATCAAGCAGTTTCTACCAGTATTACAAGGCTGTATAACATAATAACAACTTATAAGTGTAACATAAACATACACTTAATCAATGAAATCGCTTTATCCATCTTACGACGTAATTGTAGTAGGTGCCGGTCATGCAGGCAGTGAAGCCGCCGGAGCCGCTGCAGAAATAGGGGCCAAAACCCTGCTCATCACCATGAACCTGGACGCCATAGCCAAAATGTCTTGCAATCCGGCTATGGGTGGTGTAGCTAAGGGACAACTGGTCCGGGAAATCGATGCCTTAGGCGGCCTTTCCGGAATTGTTGCTGACCAAAGCGGGGTACAGTTTCGCATGCTAAATATGAGTAAGGGTCCTGCGATGTGGAGCCCGCGTTGCCAAAGCGACCGCGCCCTCTATTCCAAAAAGATGCGTGATCAGCTTGAGAAAAAAGAAAATCTTCATTTCAGGCAAGACAATGTCGTTGATGTAATTACCACCGATGATGGTAAAAAAGTAACCGGCGTCAGAACACAGACCGGGCAAACCTTTGAGGCGCAATCGGTTATACTTACAACCGGTACTTTTGGGAATGGGTTGATTCATATTGGGGAAAACCAGTATGGTGGCGGACGCTCCGGTGAGCGAGCTTCTGTAGGTATTTCTGCCGCCCTTGAAAAACTAGGATTTGAAGTCGGTCGACTGAAGACCGGAACTCCCCCGCGCATCGACGGTCGTTCTATTGATTATGACAAACTTGAAATTCAGTACGGAGATGAGGAACCTCAACCTTTTTCTTTCCTTACAGAAAATCTTCCCACTAAAGAGGAACAGCTTACCTGCTGGATAGGCTATACTAATGATGAGGTTCACGACATGCTTCGCACCGGCTTTGATCGGAGTCCGATGTTTAACGGACGTATCCAATCTACCGGACCGAGATATTGCCCGAGTATAGAAGACAAGATAAATCGCTTTGCGGATAAGGATCGTCATCAGCTTTTCCTGGAACCTGAGGGCTGGGATACCTATGAAATGTATCTGAATGGCTTCTCAACCTCACTGCCTGAAGATGTTCAGTTTAAAGCCTTGCGTACCATACCGGGCTTTGAGGAAGTTGTAATGTTGAGACCGGGATATGCAATAGAGTATGATTACTTCCCTCCTCATCAGATAAAGCGAAGTATGGAGACAAAAATTACAGAAGGACTATTCTTCGCAGGACAAATTAATGGTACAACCGGTTATGAGGAAGCAGCATGCCAGGGACTTATGGCAGGTATCAATGCAGCCAGAAAAGTCAATGGGGACGAAGAGTTTATAATAAAACGCTCGGAAGGATATATCGGCGTACTCATTGATGACCTAATTACCAAGGGCACTGAAGAGCCCTATCGCATGTTTACCTCCCGGGCTGAACATCGCATACTGCTTCGTCAGGATAATGCCGACCTTCGGCTCACCGAGCTGGGGCATAAAATCGGTCTCGCATCTGAAGAACGCTTCAAGAATTATAAAGAGAAAAAGCAGGCCATCGACAAGCTGCATGACCTGATTGCTGACTATACCGTCTACCCCGAGAAGATGGACCCCATGCTTAAAGAACAAGGTACAACGGTTCTTTCCCAGCCGGTTAAGGCCAAAACCCTGATTCCAAGACCGGAAATTTCCATCTACAATCTCATTGAGGCAGATCCGGAACTAAGAGAAAAAGCAGCAACCATAACCGAAGATCCACGCGTCTATGAACAAGTAGAAATACAGATCAAATACGCCGGTTATATAGAAAAAGAGTTTGAAATGGTGGAGGAGATGAATCAAAAAGAAAACATGCTCATACCGGAAACACTTGAGTATGAACGCATTAACTCTCTTTCCTCAGAAGGACGTCAAAAACTAAATCGCGTAAGACCCGAAACCCTTGGACAAGCCAGCAGAATCAGTGGTGTAACCCCCAGCGATATTTCCGTCTTAATGGTTTATTTAAAAAACTAAATCGAAAAGGGCTATCACAGATCTTAAGACTCCAAAAAATTAAATAATCAGCGTGTATTCATATTATCTGTATCATCCGCGTTCTATAAAATGTTCCACGTGAAACAATCAGATATCACATACCATGATGTTCCACGTGAAACCTTTCTATACGTAGACGAACTGATAGATCAAAACAAAGAACAGCTTAACACCTATCTGGATCGCCTGCTATGGTGGAACAAGCGCATTAACCTTGTAAGCCGGGATGTTCCACGTGAAACAATCTTTGAACATATACGTCATTCCCTTCTTATTCATAGACTTCCGGCGTACCAAAATAGCTCTTTAATTGTAGACACCGGTACCGGTGGTGGATTACCCGGGATGCCCCTTGCCATCACTTCACCGGAAAAAGAGTTTATTTTAAATGACATAGTGACCAAAAAAGTAATGGCCGTAAAACAAATGGCCCGCACCCTTGGTCTCAAAAATGCCTCAGCCGTTGACTTTTCTATAGAAAAAGCAACTATAAACAGGGAGTTTCTGATGGTTACCAAGCATGCTTTTAAGATAAATGACCTCGTGCAAATGACTTCCGGCTTGCCCTGGCAGAACATTATATTTTATAAAGGAATGAATTTTGCCGATGAAATTTCCGGACCCTCTGAAGAATTTTCCGTTAATGCTTATGATTTGTATAAAGAAAGCCGGGAGTCTTTTTACAAGAATAAAGCCCTAGTGGTAATTTCCCGTTCTTAAATTCCTTCACTTAGAACACTTCTGAAAAAGCTCTATCTTTGTGCTTCAATAAAGAGTATCAAAGCGGTAAACTAACCTCATTGTATGAAAAGTTCAGAGCGCCGGATGAAGCTTATTCTGCTTCTCCAACAGTCCAACCACCGGCTTACTGTAAATGATATAGCCGAAAAATTCGACATCAGCCGCCGTACGGTATTCCGGGATTTCAATGCCCTATCCGAATTGAATGTTCCGGTTACCTGGGATGAATACAGCGGTTATGGTATCATGCCCGGATACAAAATCCCACCCCTCATGTTCACATCCAAGGAGTTGGCCACTATTATGGTGGGACTCAATTTTGTTAAATCCCAGGTCGACAAAACACTGGTGGAAGATGCGGAAGGTGTGGAGTTGAAAATCAAAGAACTCCTGCCGGATGATCTTCGGGAGTTCATGGAATCTTTAGAAGAGCGTACCGTGGTCGATCCCTATATGAATTACGGAGCCGAAAAAATAGACGGCGGGAACTGGTATCTGATCAGCAGCGCCATCTCCCAAAATAAATCCATCGGTTTTGATTACCGAAGCAAGAGTGATGAGAAAATGACCAAGCGAAAAATCGACCCGTATCTAATCGTATTTTTTCGCGACCATTGGAATGTCATTGGTTTTTCCCACAAAAGAGAGGCAATTCGAAATTTTGTGCTCGATCGCATGTCAGAGATACAAATTTTGGATGAAAAGTTTGTGCCTTACGGGCAAATCGACACAGAGGCACTTATTTTTCGGTCTGACGAGAGTTCGAGCAAAATAGTGGTAGATGTATCCGAATCTGCTTTGCGCCGATTTGAAGCTAATCTACCGGCTAAGATTATTAAGAAAAAAAGGATTAATCCTAATTTATTTAGGTTGAGCTTTTTGTTTGATAATCTTGATTTTATTAATGAGTGGCTCCTGCAATTTCCAAGAGAAGTTGTCATAGCCGAGCCGGAAGTATTAATAGAAAAAAGAATCAATCTTCTTGAAGTTATGATGGATGGAAAATAACAAAGTAATAGTATTTACTATTATTTATATTACATATTTATCAAATTATATATGTGTTGTATTTTTTAGTTGTTTACTTGCCAGGCTTCAATTTTTTCCCACATCATAATATTATACTCACCTATTGATTTTATTGTGTATATACAAATAGTCCGTTAATAAAAAGCCCGGAATTGTTATCCGGGCTTTCTGTCTTTTCCTATTTGCGGTTTATCAAATTTCAGGACCCGCCTCCCGAATATAGCTGTGACTGTCATCCTTATACTTTTCGAAGTTTTTCATGAACAGTTTTGCAAGCTTATCTGCCTGACGGTCATAATCTTTAGGGTTCTCCCAGGTTTCTCGTGGCAGCAATATTCCTGAATCTACATTCGGACATTCTTTGGGTATCTCAAATTTAAACACGTCATCTTTTATGGAATCAACATCATCCAGGTCTCCTGCATGAATGGCATTGATAATGCTTCGAGTCTGTTTGAGATCAATTCGCTTGCCGGTTCCGTAAGGGCCGCCGGTAAGTCCCGTATTCACAAGCCAGGCTTTGGCATCGTGCTTACGCATTTTATCGGCCAACATTTCAGCATATTTCGTTGGCGGCCATGCCAGGAAGGCGGCTCCAAAACAAGCTGAGAACGTTGCCTCCGGTTCATCAACCCCCACTTCGGTACCTGCTACCTTTGCAGTATAGCCGCTGATGAAGTGATACATCGCCTGTTCCGGTGACAATTTACTGACGGGCGGCAACACACCGAATGCATCATAGGTCAAAAATATCACATTACGCGGGTGTCCGGTGACACAGGGAATTTTGGCATTCGAAATATATTCAATCGGGTATGAAGCCCTGGTGTTCTGGGTGATCGAGGTGTCCTTGTAATCAACTTCCCTGCTCTCAGGATCATAGCCAACATTTTCCAGCACCGTACCAAATTTAATTGCATTATAGATTTCAGGTTCTTTTTCTTCAGAGAGATCAATCGTCTTTGCATAACACCCTCCTTCTATATTGAACACACCGTCTTCACTCCAGCAGTGTTCATCATCACCGATCAACTTGCGACTGCTATCGGCCGAAAGGGTGGTTTTACCTGTACCTGAAAGGCCAAAAAACAAAGCGACATCATCATCGGACTCTCCTTCATTGGCCGAGCAGTGCATGGAAAGTACGTTTTCCTTTGGCATGAGATAGTGCATGACAGTAAAAATGCCTTTCTTCATCTCCCCGGCATATTCGGTACCAAGTATAACCATCTGTCCGGTTTCGAAATTAACATCCACACTGGCATCGGAGGTCATCCCTTCGGTGTATTTATTTGCAGGAAATTTCCCGGCATTGTAGACTACAAAATCGGGTTCACCGAAATTTTCAAGCTCTTCCTCGGTAGGACGAATGAGCATATTCTGCATGAATAAAGCATGATAAGCCCGTTCAGTTATGATTCTTACTTTCAAACGATAGTTGGGATCCCAGCCGGCAAAGCCATCAATCACGTACAGCCGTTCGCGTGTATTAAGATAATCTGTGGCTCTTTGATGGTTGATTTTAAAAGTATGCTTGTCCAGTGGAATGTTAATTTTTCCCCACCAGATTTCATCCTTAACTCCATCTGTTTCTACCACTCGTTTATCAGCCGGACTTCTTCCTGTTCTTTTGCCGGACCGTACCACCAATGCCCCTTTATTGGCAATTACAGATCCCGTATCATTCTTGATCGCTTCTTCATAAAATTGCGCCGGCGCTGCATTGCGTATGATATTATTTACTTTGATTCCATGTTTGGACAAATCTATTTCCTTTCTGGGCATGACTTTGATGTTTTGTCTTTTGATTTTGAGTTCCTGTTAAAAAACCGGTAGCAGGACTCATTGAAGTTTTATGCTTCTTAAAACTCTTGCTATTTATTTAAGGCTCTTTGTTCCAAAACAAATAATTACAAACCGTTGATCCAATTTTATTTGTAGGATTTTCAGAAGATTTGCTCGGGTAATTTCATGTAACAAATAATGCCTGAAATAGAACAAGCCAAGTCATTGAGACTTGGCTTGTTCTAATAATTGTTCTTTTCTATTAGTTTTAGGAAACTTCGGAAGTTTCCTAAAACTTTTTAATGACTCTATACCGTATCGTCTTCTTCTTCATTGACCACACGGGTAACGGCAGCTATCTGTTCTTCGCCATCGAGGCGCATGATGCGAACACCCTGAGTATTTCTACCCATGGTGCGGATACCGCCGCAGTTCATCCGAATGACCTTTCCGCCTTCGGTAATGACCATCAGGTCATCTTTATCAGAAACTTCCTTGAGGGCAATGAGGTCACCGGTCTTCTTGGTGACTTTGAGAGTGATCACTCCCTTCCCTCCTCTGCTTTGCTCCCGATATTCTTCTACCAGCGAGCGCTTGCCGTATCCGTTTTCTGATATGGCCAGAACGGTAGCTTCATGGGTATTTTTGATAACTACCATATCTACGAGCTCGTTATTCTTTCCGAGACTCATACCTTTCACACCGGAGGTATTTCGACCCATGTCGCGCACATCTTCTTCGCTGAATCGAATAGCTCTTCCTTTTCGGTTGGCAAGAATAACACTGCTGTCGCCATCAGTTAGAGATGCACCCAGCAGGGAATCATCATCCTTAATATTAATGGCAATTATGCCATCACGTCGCGGACGACTGTAGGCTTCGAGCGTTGTTTTCTTAACCTGACCGCCTTTGGTAGCCATTATTATATAGTGGTTGTTGATATACTCTTCATCATCCAGCGTCTTAACGGGTACAAAGGTCTTTATGGAATCGTCCTTATCAATATCGATAAGATTTACGATAGCCCGTCCCCGAGATAACCTGGAACCTTCCGGAATCTCATAGACCTTCAACCAGTAGCACTGACCTTTTTCAGTGAAGAAGAGAATATAGTTGTGATTGGTAGCCACAAATAGATGCTCTACATATTCCTCATCTTTTGTGGTGGTACCCTTCATCCCTTTTCCACCGCGTTTCTGGCGACGATAACCGGAAACGGCCATGCGTTTGATAAATCCTTTATTGGAAATGGTTACGACCACATCCTCATCCGCTATCATATCCTCTACATTGAAATCTTCTGCAGAGTAAATCACTTCTGTACGTCTTCCGTCACCGTACCGATCTTTGATATCCAGCAGCTCTTCTTTAATTATATCGGTCTGCTTGTTTCGGTCGGATAGGATTCCGCGATATTCTGTAATCTTATCGACGATGTCGCTGTATTCTAGTTCGATCTTATCACGCTCAAGACCTGTAAGCTTTTGAAGACGCATGTCCAGAATCGCTTTGGCTTGGAGATCGGTCAGAGCAAACTGGCGACGCAGGGCTTCGTTAGCTTCTTGGGGACTGTCGGCTGCCCGAATGGTCTTGATAACTTCATCAAGATTATCATTGGCAATCTTCAGACCCTCAAGTATGTGGGCACGAGCTTCTGCCTGGTCGAGATCATAGATGGTGCGGCGAATGATGACCTCAATGCGGTGCTCTACAAAGTGGTAAATAAGTTCTTTGAGAGACATCACTTTGGGACGGCCCTTGACCAAGGCAAGACTGATCACACCAAAGGTCTGCTGCATCTGGGTGTACTTGTAAAGCTGGTTAAGTACAATACCCGGATTGGCATTCCGCTTGAGAATGATAACAATACGCATACCATCGCGATCCGACTCATCCCTGATTTCTGAAATCTCATCAACCTTGTCATCCTGAACCAAGGAAGCAATTTTCTGGATCAGCGTAGTCTTATTGACCTGGTAGGGAATTTCGGTAACAACAATCTGTTCCCTGTTACCGCGAATCTCTTCGATGTTGGCTCGGGCACGCATCGTAATTTTTCCACGCCCCGTTTCATAGGCCTCTTTAACCCCGTCATACCCGTAAATAATGCCGCCGGTTGGGAAGTCGGGAGCTGTAACGTGCTCCATAAGTCCGGAAACCTCAATATCCGGATTGTCTATATAGGCCACGACGCCATTGATCACTTCCGTAATATTATGTGGGGCCATATTGGTGGCCATACCGACTGCAATACCGGATGCTCCGTTAATCAGCAGGTTGGGTAACATGCTCGGAAGTACCGTAGGCTCCTGGAGGGTATCGTCAAAGTTGGTTTGGAAATCAACGGTCTCCTTGTTGATATCAGTAAGCATCTCCTCGGCGATACGCTGCATGCGAACCTCGGTATAACGCATTGCCGCAGCCGAGTCGCCGTCAATAGAACCGAAGTTCCCCTGACCGTCAACCAGCGGGTATCTCAGAGAAAAGTCCTGCACCATACGCACAATAGAATCATAAACGGCGGAGTCGCCATGCGGGTGGTACTTACCGAGAACCTCACCGACAATACGTGCACTCTTCTTATAATTTCTGTTATGCAGCATGCCGAGATCACTCATACCGTAAAGAACACGGCGGTGAACCGGCTTAAGTCCGTCTCGAACATCAGGTAGGGCACGGGATACAATTACCGACATCGAATAGTCAATGTAGGACGATTGCATCTCGTCTTCTATCGTAATGGGAACAATCTTTTCTCTAGCCATGAAGTATTCTTGTTACTGGTTTACTCGTTATATGATTATTTGGTTGTCGGTAATTGCCTTCAACGATCCAAGGCCTATTCACTCCCGCCTCGGTAAAAGTAGTTGTCCCGCTATTTGGGTTAGCGGGACCATATATTCTTAAATATCCAGGGTAGCGTATTTGGCATTGCGTTCAATAAACTCACGCCGGGGTTCTACGTCACCACCCATGAGGGTTGAAAACAGTTTGTCGGCGCCGGCCGCGCTCTCTACCGTAACCTGCTGGAGCGTACGCGTTTCCGGATCCATGGTTGTCTCCCAGAGCTGTCCGGGGTTCATTTCACCGAGACCCTTATATCGGGAGACATCAAACTTTTTCTTAGACTTTTTGAGGTCTTTAATAATTTTGTCACGGGTTTCATCATCCCATGCATACTCAATATTATCGCGGGTGTATGAGATGCGATACAGCGGAGGTGTAGCAATGTAGACATGTCCGCCTTCGATCAACGGTTTCATATACCGGTAGAAAAAGGTAAGCAGCAACGTTCGGATGTGAGACCCGTCCACATCGGCATCAGTCATGATGATGATTTTGTGGTATCGCAGGTCTTCGAGTTCGAAATCCTCTTCGGCATGTCCGACGCCGGCACCCAATGCCGTAATCATAGCCTGGATTTCGTTGTTTTCCAGGATCCGGTTGATCTTAGCTTTTTCGACATTTAAAATCTTTCCGCGAAGGGGTAGTATGGCCTGAAAACTACGGTTCCTGCCCATCTTGGCAGATCCGCCGGCAGAGTCACCCTCCACCAGGTAAATTTCGCAATGCTCAGGATCGTTGATGGAGCAGTCGGCTAGCTTACCGGGAAGTCCGCCACCACTCATGGCGCTTTTTCGCTGTATGAGCTGACGCGCTTTTCGGGCTGCTTCACGTGCCTCTGCAGCCAGTATCACTTTTTCTAAAATCTTTTTAGCCGTCTTCGGATTCTGCTCGAGGAACTCGTTCATTTTTTCATAGACGATGACCTCAACAGCAGATTGTACTTCCGAGTTACCCAGCTTTGTTTTGGTCTGTCCTTCAAACTGCGGCTCGGGTACTTTAACACTGAGTACGGCGGTCATGCCTTCCCTGAAATCCTCTCCGGAAATTCCGACATTGGTTTTCAGCAGGCGATTGTTCTCAGCGTAGGTCTTCAGCGAACGGGTAAGCGCCCTCCGGAAACCGGTAATGTGGGTACCGCCCTCGCGCGTGTTAATATTATTAACGTAGGAATGCACATTTTCCGAATAGGTTCGGTTATAACCGATGGCCAGTTCAACAGGTACCAGATCAACTTCCCCGGAAATGTAAATCGGCTCATCCATCAATGACTCACGGCTCTCGTCGAGGTATGAGACAAAATCTTTCACGCCGCCTTCGTAGTGGAATACTTCTTTGAGTTCATCCTCTTCTTCCCGGTCGTCGCGCAGAACTATCGTAATCTCGGGATTCAGAAAGGCCAACTCCCGCATCCGTTCAGCAATAATATCGAACTTAAACTCGGTCGTCTGGGTAAATATCTCGGCATCGGGCTTAAAAGTTATAAGCGTACCCGTTTCGTCCGTCTTGCCCTTAACTTTCAGGGGCTGAACGGTTTTACCCTTCTCGAATTCCATCACATAGATTTCCCCGTCGCGGTGAACTTCGCAATAGAAATGAGAGGAAAGCCCGTTTACACAACTTACACCTACACCGTGCAGTCCGCCCGATACCTTATAGGTGTCTTTGTCAAATTTACCCCCGGCGTGAAGCTTGGTAAGTACTACCTCAACAGCCGGCAATTTAATTTTCGGATGCTCATCGACAGGTATGCCTCGACCATTGTCAGAAATGGTCATGGATCCGTCTTTATTTATGATCACTTTAATTTCGTCGCAGTATCCGGCAAGGGCTTCGTCAATGGAGTTATCCACCACCTCATTAATAAGGTGATGAAGTCCGCGCTGACCAACGTCGCCAATGTACATGGCCGGCCGCTTTCGCACCGCCTCAAGACCTTCCAGAACCTGTATATTTTCCGCCTTATAATCCGAAGGAGATTTTTTCGCCATAAATGTAGATGTGACTAGGGTTTTAAATATTGATGAAGACGCCTGAAAATAGTGTTAAATGTGGCAAAATCAAAGAAAGAATGATAATTATCGACATATGTCGAGATGTGCCCGTAAAATGAATTTTGATACTTCAAGAACTATCGCTCCCGCTTCTGTAGGCCGCCTTTAATTCAGCCCTAATATGTAAAATTTTTTACCTTAAAAGAAACGTTGATCTTTTTAGCTAATACCGCTATTTTTCTGGTCTCTCTAAAAACAGAAACACCTTAGATTTTTACTTAAGAATATGGCACGCAAAGATGATATAACAGGAAAGGGCGCACTTAATGGATATCGCTCTTCCAAATCCAATAATAAAACGAAGCACAAGTTTCACCAGAACTTGCAGAAGAAAAAGTTCTATGTGCCCGAAGAAGACAAATGGGTAACACTTAAAGTATCTGCCAAAACGCTTCGTACTATCAACAAGAAAGGCATCAGTGCCGTATTGAAAGAAGCGAGAGAAAAAGGAACTCTTATTAAAGACGTATAAACAGGAATATATAGTTGCGGAAGCATCCTTCAATTTTCGTTTCTGGATTGCAACGATGACACCGCATTACAAGTGACTAAGGCAATAACGCATTATGGCAAAAGGTAATAGAATACAGGTAATTTTAGAGTGCACCGAAAAGCCGGGGTCTTCACGCTATGTTACTACCAAGAACAGGCGTAACACTCCCGACAGGCTGGAACTGAAGAAGTACAATCCGGTGCTGAGAAAGCATACCGTTCACAAAGAAATTAAATAGTAAAAGGAATTAACTATGGCTAAGAAGCAATCATTTGGCGAAGAAGCTGCCCAGCGTAAAGGGACTCACCGCCGCATGGCAAAAGTAATCATTTCTACCAAAACTACCCGCAACAAATACGCTTTCAAAGAAGCTATGGTTGATCAGGATAGTGTTCAGGAGTTTATTAAGGAGAAGCAGTCTTAAGTTCTCTTTATAAAATGGAAAAGGTTGCATTCGTTCATGGCGGATGGAACCTTTTTTTTTGACTATATTATTATTGTCGCCAGGCGCGTGGCGCCGGCAATACCAATCGCAATTTACCTAAACGATAATTCCAGGCATGGCTCTGAAAGATCAAATTATGGCCGACTTAAAACAGGCCATGAAAAACAAGGAACAGGACAGGCTGCGGGTACTGCGCTCGTTAAAAGCCAAACTGCTGGAAAAAGAGATCAGCGAACGCAAGGAAGGCGAAGCCTCTCTAAGCGATGAACAGACTATTGAGGTGTTGATGAAGGCAGCCAAGCAGCGGCGGGAATCCATCGAGCAGTTTCAAAGCGGGGGTCGTGACGACCTGGTGGAGAACGAGGAGATGGAACTTGAGATTATTGAAAATTATCTCCCAAAAATGCTTTCCGAAGAGGAAGTAAGAGATGTCGCCCGTCAAAAAATCGAAGAGCTGGGAGCCGAAACCATGGCTGACATGGGCAAGGTGATGGGAGTGCTCATGCAGGAGTTGAAGGGTAAAGCTGAAGGATCAACCGTCAGTAAAGTAGTTAAAGAAGAACTCTCGTAACGGCCTGATGAATCTTCTCGACTATCTCATTTTAATTCCGATTGTATTTTTCTGTTATCGTGGATTTGTGAATGGGATCATTCATGAGGTGTTGAGTATTGTCGGGATTGTGCTTGCCGTATTTTTATCCTTCCAATACATGGATAACGTAGCCTCACTGATACGTCCAATGTTCAGTGAAAATGCCGGTTACATTCCTTTGCTCTCCGGGGCTTTGATTTTCGTAGGAACCATCTCGGCCGTACAGCTCATTGCCTTTTTATCCAAAAAATTCCTGGAAACCATTAAACTCAATTTTGTAAATCGCCTGGCCGGAGTAGCATTCGGATTTTTGAAGAGCGGCATTGTTGTGAGTGCCCTTTTGTTAATTCTGGCAGGGTTTAACCTGCCCTCTCAAGAGGCTCGGGAAAATTCTATTTCCTATCCCTACATCATTTACCTGGCTCCCTATACCTACGATGCCGTTGCCCTGATATATCCCGGAGCCGAGTATTTTACCGAAACGGTAGAAAAAACCCTGGGCAAATATAACCCAATTGAAAATTTTCCAACCTTAGATAAATAAGTTAAGAATCATTTTATGTCGTTTTTACCTGTAGAAGAACAGCTGGAAGTTATCCGCCGCGGGACCGTCGAAATAGTCCCTGAAGAAGAACTGGTGGAAAAGCTTAAGAAATCGCGCAAACAGGACAAACCTCTCAAGATAAAACTTGGATGTGATCCCACCCGTCCGGATCTTCACCTGGGACATTCTGTTATACTGAGAAAACTCCGGCAGTTTCAGGATCTGGGTCATGAGGCCATATTGATCATCGGCGATTTTACAGCGCTGATCGGGGATCCGACCGGACAAAATACTACCCGTCCTGCGCTTTCGGAAGAAGAGATCAAAGAGAACGCAAAGACCTATCTTGACCAAGCTACCAAAATTCTGGATCCAGAGAGTACGACTATTGTCTATAACTCCGAATGGCTTGGCAAAATGAGATTTCAGGATGTCATTAAGTTGACCTCGAAGCTAACCGTGGCGCGAATGATAGAGCGGGATGACTTCTCAAAACGTTATAATAACAACGAACCTATTTCGCTACACGAATTTCTCTATCCCCTGGCGCAGGGTCAGGATTCCGTGCACCTACACTCCGATGTAGAGCTTGGCGGCACCGACCAGAAATTCAACCTGCTGGTTGGACGGGACCTTCAAAAAGATGACGGTCAGGAGCCGCAGATTGCTCTGATGATGCCCCTGCTGGTTGGTACCGATGGTACGCTAAAAATGTCCAAGTCGTATGACAACTACATCGGTATCACCGAGGATGCCAACGACATGTACGGCAAGGTGCTCTCCATCCCCGACGACCTGATTTACTCTTGGTTTGAACTGGTCACTGACGTACCCGTGGACAAGCTGCCGAAACTTAAAAAGCGCGCCGAAGAAGATCCCCGGGATACAAAACACGAACTGGCTCTTGCCATTACCCGTATGTATCATGGTGAAAAGGCTGCAAAAGAAGCGAGGGTGCATTTTGAGCAGACAGTCATCAACAAGGAGATACCCGATGATGCGCCGGTTTACGAATACGAATCAGGTAAAGAAGTTCGGCTACTGGATATTATATCCGACACCGGCTTTACGGATAGCAACGGGCAGACCAAGCGCCTGATGAAGCAAGGTGGTGTCAGCATCGACGATGAGAAGATTACCGACAAGGGCTATGAAGTTGCCTTCGATGATGATACCGAATTCACCCTAAAAGTCGGTAAACGAAATTTCGCCATCATCAAAAGCAAATCATAGAACGCTGAAAACGCGGCTTGAACGGACTTACACAGACTAATCATTATAAGCGGTCATGTCCGTTTTATTCGTGTTCCAAACTTTGGTTGTACAGACAAATATATAATGGTCAAAATATCATCTTTTAATGTAAACGGTATAAGAGCGGCGCAGCGAAAGGGATTTACGGATTGGGTAGCACAAACCGATCCGGATATCATTTGCCTGCAGGAATTGAGAGCCCTTGAACACCAGGTACCAAAGAAGATAAAGAAGTTGCCCTACCATGAAGCATACCATACGGCCGAGAAAAAAGGCTATTCCGGGGTTGGCATTTTATCCAAAGAAAAGCCAGTAAGAGTGGAAGCCGGCATTGGTGTTGACTGGATCGATGAGGAAGGGCGTGTGCTCATGGCTGAATATTCTGACCTCATTGTATTTTCCATCTATGCTCCCAGCGGTACCACGGGAGACGAACGGCAGGACCTAAAGATGGAATTTCTGGATCACTTCCTGCCCTTTGCCCAGAAATATTTAAGCGGTGACAAGCCGGTAGTCTTCTGCGGCGATTTCAATATCTGTCACACCTCCATAGATATCCATAATCCCAAACAGAATAAAAACACTTCCGGCTTTCTACCTGAAGAGAGAGAATGGGTAACCCGCCTGCTGGAGACCGGTTATGAAGATGTCTACCGACGCCTGCACGAGGGTGAAACCGACCTCTACAGCTGGTGGAGCTACCGGGCTGCCTCGAAAGACAGAAATAAGGGGTGGAGAATCGATTATCATATGGGCAGTCCCGAACTACTGGATGCGGCCGAAGATGCTGTTATTGAAATGGAGTGGGACCTCTCCGATCACGCCCCGGTTACAATCACATATAGCCTGTAAGCAAGCGCCATTTTCCTGTTTGTTATCTGTAATTTTATTAATTTAATATCAAATTAATAATTCAGCAGAGTCAATGGGTACACACTTCCAGGGAAGCAAGAAGGAAAAAAGAACGCTCAACGCCTTCATTAAACTAATGCGAGCCACAGAGTCGATCAATAACAGGCTAAATCGACATCTTGCAGAAGCAGATCTTACCGTCAGCCAGTTTGGAGTTATGGAAGCCCTTTGGCATTTAGGTCCCCTAAATCAAAAATCCTTAGGGGAAAAATTGCTCAAAAGCGGCGGAAATATCACATTGGTCATTGATAACCTGGAAAAGTGCAATTTCGTCGAGCGGCAACAAGATCCAAGCGACCGTAGAGCCATGCTCATTCATTTAACGGATAAGGGCGAGAAGTTTATAGAATCCTTTTTCCCAAAGCATCTCGATCATATTAAGGAAGAGTTTTCCGTTCTCACCGAAAAGGAGAAGGAAGAGCTGGCACGCATCTGTAAGAAACTGGGACTCAAAGAGTAAGGCAAAGCTTTAACCCGCTCCTTTTGCCTATTGATGAGCCGTTCCGGTTTGACTCTACACAATAAATCTTGATCAGGTGGGTTATATATGTGAGTGTTTGACTACTCATTTAGATGTTATATCCCATACTGACTCCGTAAATCCCTAAAGGGAATGAGCCTGAACGGTTCATTCCCTTTTTCTTTTTCTAAACAGTAAAGGTTTAGGAAACTTTGGAAGTTTCCTAAACCTACAGCTATTTTTTTATTCCATCTCATCAATCACAGGCCGTATAGTTATCACCTTTCCCCCTGCCTTTTTAATCCTTTTACAACATATCCTTTTCTATCACTCTCTTGTTTTGCTTAATTGTTATAGCTTAACAAATAAATATTAGGGACTTATGGTGATGTTTAAAATTCTACGATCCTCTCTGCTACTTGTTTTCACCCTACTCTTTACCTTTACATCCACAAGCGTCGCTCAGCAGTCATCTCAAACCGTGCTAATCACCAATGCCAATATCATTGACGGTGTGCAGGAAGAAGTAATAACCGATGTCTCGATACTATTGAAAGAAGGAAAAATAGCGGCAATTCTGGAATCTAATGAACCTGTACCGAGAGCAGATTCAGTGATTGATGCAGGAAACAGGTATGTATTACCCGGACTGATAGATGCTCATACGCATATTTCAAGCTTAGCTTCGGCAGATCGAGCACTCCATTCCGGTGTCACCACCCTGAGAACCGCAGGGTCTGATTCTTACCACGACATCGCCATCAACAACCTGGTTATAAAAGGTAAACTCGCGGGTCCTGAAATTGTCGGTGCGGGCATTTTTGTACAGCCAAACCTTGGGGAGGACCTATTAGCAGATTTACGCTTTGCCGATCTCTCCAAACCGATAACCACGGAAAAAACCCTTCGGAAACTGGTGCAAATCAATGTAGAAAGAGGTGCAAGGGTCATAAAGACCAGGGCAACCGAAAGGGCAGGATCTCCTGACACCGATCCGAGAAAACAGGTATACTCTGAGAAGCAGCTCAGCATTATCGTTGATGAGGCTTCAAAACACGGTATCCCCGTAATGGCCCACTCTCATGGGGCGGAAGGTTCTGCAGCTGCCGTTGCCGCCGGGGTTAGAAGCATTGAGCACGGGACCTATCTGAAAGAGGAGACCATCCTACAAATGAAAAAGAAGGGCACCTATCTTGTTCCGACCTACACCACAGTTGTGGACCTGACCGAGCCGGGCGGTGATTACGATCACCCGGTCACAACCATTCGCGGGTTGCATATGCTCCCTCGTATGGAACAGATGATCCAGACTGCTATGGAACACGGTGTACCGCTTGTAGCCAGTACCGATTCAGGCTACGGTCCTGAAAGCATTAACCGTGTTGCCATGGAAGCCGCCAATTTCGTAGATCTCGGTATGAGCCACTTCGATGCCATTCGCTCATGTACTTCCCTGGCTGCCGAACTGTTGATGGTTGAAGATCACACAGGAAAAATCGCCGAGGGATACGACGCAGATCTCATTATCGTGGAAAGAAATCCCTTGGATGATATCCGATCCCTGCAGGATGCGGTGGTCATCATCAGCAACGGGCATATCGTAAAGAATCGCTTGCCCTTTGCACTGGATCACTAGCTCCAAAAGCATTTGTCTTAATACCAATAAAAAATCACTATACAATGAATAAGTATCTGAATGGAGTTCTTTGCCTGACTATAGGGATGATGGTGGGCATTGTATCTGTAAAAGCCCAAACCCCTCCATCCCCCCAAGAGTTTTTGGGATATGAACTGGGCAGTACTTTTAGCCTTACCCAAAATCTTGAAGCCTATTATGAAGAGCTGGCGAAAAATTCCCCTAGGGTAGAATATCGCAGTTATGGGAAAAGTGTTCTGGGACGAGACCTTCCCCTGGTGATCGTCGGGAGTGAGCAAAACCTGACTAGGCAATCGGAGATAAAGCAGCATATCAAAAAATTGACCAAGGCCACCGAGCCTCTACCCAATAGTGAAGTGGACGCCCTTTCGGCGGAAACCCCTTCCGTGCTATACATCTATGTGCTGGATGCCGCTAACGAAATGCCGGGTGTTGAAGGATCGATGCAGATAGCTTATGATCTTGCTACCAAAGAGGATCCGGTAACCCAAAATATCAGGGAGAACCTGCTGGTTATCATGTCACCCATGCCCAACCCTGATGCTCATGCCAAGAATGTTGAATGGCATCATGTGTACGATATACCGGGTTCATCTGTAGATCCAAACTCGAAACAGAATCGTACTCCCTGGGGATTACGCAGTGACGGAAATGCCTGGGGCATAGATATCAATCGTGACTTTACATGGTTTGTAACACCGGAAACTCGCGCCATGGCTGAAGTCTCTGTTGAGTGGCAGCCACAAACCATGCTTGACCTCCACTGCTGTCCGCCCGTTTTCTTCATGACTCCCACGGGTCCGCCCGATCATCCTATGTGGCCGGAGGTGAATCGTAAATGGGCCAATCGTTCTGTTGATCTGGCGAAAGAAGAGTTCGGTAAAAAAGGCTACAGCATGTCAAGCGGCATGGATTACGCCGGTATCACTTACCTTGGCCATGGCATTACCTGGGGCCTCTTGGGTCCCTCGATTTCAGGACAAATGTTTGAGAGCATTGGTGGCAAGCCGGCGGTCAAAAGATCTGACGGTTCCGTAGCAACCCTCAAGATGGGTATAGACCGGCATATCATCGGTACCTGGTCTGTGATGGAAGCCCTGAGCAATAACAAGCAGGAACTGCTTAAGGACGCCTATGAGCAATCAATTGCCAGCGCCGAAAAAGCCAGGGATGCCGAAGTGCAGGGTGTAGTGATTCCTGCTTCCGGGCCCGGCGTTGACCCGGCAAAGGTAAAGAGACTGCTCGACCGATTAAGCATTCAGGGAATAGAAGTTCAAATGACAACAGAAGCTTTTAGTATAGAGGGGAGTCCGTTTATGGATCTTTCTACGACGGCCGACCGCCAATTTCCAAGCGGTGCCTATATTATCGACTTTGTTCAGCCTTACAGCCGCCTGGCACGATCTATACTAGACCCTACCCTGAAAACACCGGTCCCGATGGTGGATCCCAGGAATCCCCGTGAAGTTCCCTTTTACGATTCCCAGGTGCAAAATCTGCCACTCCTATTCGGGGTGAAAGCTTATACGGTCGAGGAAAACATTCCCTCAGTACAAAGCGAACCCTACCAAGGGATTAACCTGGTTTCATCTTCTAGCGGTTCCGACACCGGTAACCCTTATGCCTATGTTCTGCCACCCAGTCTCGAAAGCAGCTATAAAGTTGCGGTAAATCTTATGCAGGAAGACTATAAAGTTCGGGTATTTAAGGGTCCTTTCCGACATGGGAATCGTATTCTGGAAAAAGGATCGTTCGCGATCATTAGCAGTCGCAATCCGGATGAGCTCCACGAACGTATTGATGAACTCACAGAGCAGTTTAGTGCAGAGCTGATCAGTATCGATTCACCTATCAATAATAGCGGAGTAGATTTCGGCAATTCGGACCTGGTTGAGCACATTCCGAATCCCCACATAGCAGTTCTGGCCGATGAGCCTGCCGATTACGGCGATATTTTTGCTGGAATACGCACACTGCTGGATATCGATTTTAACATCACTTTCAGCCCCGTAAGGAAAGAGATTCTTGAAAACAGGGACTTATCGAAATATACTACCATTGTGTTGCCTACCGGACGCAACTATGAAGGCCGATTAAAGCTGGACAACTTGAAAAAATATGTGCAAGAGGGCGGGACCATAATTGCCGCCAAAGAGGCCGGTCTTGCCCTGTCAAAAGATTCAGTGCTTGGCAAAAACATCCATTCCGATGGAAGCGCGGATCAAACTTTTGGAACCATCCTTCGGGCGGAATGGCAAACCTATGACTCCCCGCCACCGGGGCAATGGGTAGAGTGGGAGCCTGAGATCAAGGTAGATCGCCCCTTGCTGTCAGTCGGGTATGGAAAAGAGTTCGCAGCCAGAGGTGCCAATGTTATCCTCTATGAAGTAGAAATGGAAAGTGATGCCAAAGTAATAGCCCGTTATACTGAAAATACCAACGCTCTTCTGCTGGACGGATTTATGGTTGAAAGCGACAAAGAGAAAATAGCGGGCAGACCTTATGCGATTGACCATCCTGTAGGGCAAGGCAGGGTTATATACCTGACCGAACCTGTTAATTACAGGGGATACTGGTATGGCACCAACCTACTGTTTCTCAACGCACTGCTTTTCGGTCCAGCTCTATAATTACAAACCAAATACCATATGAAACAGCTAGCTAATTATTCAATCACTCTATTTCTTACCGCTCTAATAAGCTTAACAGGTTGCATTACCACAGTTGCACAAAGCGGTGACTTCAGCGATTACGATTTTCGCTACCATACCTACGATGAAACGGTTACGATGCTTAATGAACTCGCTGAGGAGTATCCTCAACTTGTTGAACTGTATTCCATTGGCAAAACCGCCACGGGGCAACGAGAGATGTGGATGATAGAGATCACAAACAAGGATACCGGGCCCGCGTCACAAAAACCCGGCGCCTACTTTGACGGTAATCAACACGACAATGAAGTGATGGGGGGTGAGGTCGCCACTTTTTTACCCTATTACTTTCTCTCGCAATATGGCGAGGATGAAGAAATAACCCGCTTGCTCGATTCCCGGGTACTGTATATCCTACCCCTGGCTAATCCTGATGGGGCAGAAGCCTACATCACGGGCGAGGTAGACTGGGATCCTATGGACATTGATAACGCCGATCGTCTTTATGGACCCGGTGAGAATGGAGATGACGGCCCGGAAGATCTGGACGGGGATGGAGAAATTCTGAAGATGCGGGTCGAAAACCCGGATGGAGACTGGAAAACCTATGATGCAGATCCCAGAATAATGGTGCGGCGAGAAGAGGGCGATTCAACCGGCACATTTTATGATCTTTATGATGAGGGTATTGACAATGACGATGATGGCGAAATCAATAACGATCCGCCTCACACCCGGTTTATCACCAATCGCAATTACCCAGGTCACTGGTCTTCGGATGATGGCCAGTACCGTGGTGCCGGCGATTACCCCCTCGATGAATTGAACTCCCGAAATATCGTGGAGTTCATCGTACACCGGCCGAATATTGCCATGATTGAGTCGTATCATACCACCAGCGGTGTTCACTTGCGTCCTTTTTCAGCTCGCCCCACCGAAGATCTCCCCCGAAAAGATTTACAGGACTACACAGCTATTCTTGGTATGGGTACCGAAATCACGACCTATCCCCAGGCTTCCATCTATCATGAATTTACCACCATTGATCCGGATCTTACACCGGAGGAACAACCCGGCACGCGTCACGGTGTTTTTGTTGATTGGGGATACCTGCACCACGGCATATTTTCAACAACTACCGAACTATGGACCATGGAAGACTTTGTCAATGAAGTGGGATGGGGAGAGATACCTCGCGACAAACCCCTGTTTGCGATTCCCGGTCGATATCGACGTCCGGATGTGCAAGCGAAAGTGTTGCAGTGGCTGGATGAACATGAAGGAGATCCAAAGCTAAGCGGACAAAAATATGTAGATTGGAAGACCTACGAACACCCATCGCTTGGTGAGGTTGAGCTGGGAGGATTCACCAAATACTGGTTGCGAAATCCGCCGCCCGGGCCATATTTCAAGAAAGTGGCCGTTGACCAGGCTGAGTTTGCCAAGCGGCGCGGCTTGCTGACTCCTTTAGTGAAGATCCGGGATGTTGAGGTGGAGCGGAAGGGTCAAAATACCTGGAGCGTGCGAGCCCAAATTGTCAATGAAGGATACCTGGATACCTCCATGGAGCAAGCGCGGTTTATAGGACGAGCCAAACCAGTAGAGCTCTCTTTGGATTCCGGAAACAGTGATGAGCATAGCACTCATGAGTTTCCCTTTTTGAGGGGGACACGCGGTTCGGGGTTTGAGAGTTTTTATTACGGAGAGTGGGAAGTTGAAGCTCCGGCTGGCAAGGAAGTGACCATTAAGCTATGGTCCAAAAAAGGAGGAGAAGATGAAATGAGCGTGGTTTTAAAGTAATAGGTTTAGGAAACTTCCGAAGTTTCCTAAACCTTTACCTGAAGTGTGGAAGTTTCTATTCCATCTCCGTAATCACAGCGGGAATATTATTCTCATCGAATATGGCATTGAATGCCGCTACCTCGGTGTTGAGAATTTGCTGCATATCCTGTTTCCGCTTTTCCCATTGGTCTTTCAGATCAGTGAACCTCTGTTTTGAGCCATCGGTAATAGGCGGCAGGTTGTCATTCATGATTCCATAAAGATAAATAAACTGGGCATTCAGCTTATTTGGGAAATTGATGACATCCTGGAAGGTCTCCTGGTCCGGCTGAATCACGCTTTCAATCCAGTCTGTTATCTTGCCGTTTAACTCTTTGCCTTTTTCAGCTATCATCTCACCGTTTGACCGGTCTTCGGTGACCTTCATCAAGCCTTTCACCTGGTCGCGAATGGATATCATCTGATTCACCGATTCATGGATCTCATCAATGTGATTGTAGGTTTCAGCCAGCAGTTGCTGTTTTTCGGCCAATCCTTCGTCTGATGGATCGACACGGAGGTCGGCTCTAACCTGAAAATCCTGCTCTGAGGTTTGCTCGCCAACGGTTAGGCGCGCTGTATAAACTCCCGGATCAACTGTATAACCGGAGGTCCCACCGAAGATGAAAAAGCCGGGTACTGAAGTAATATCGGAGGTATTATAATCCCATACCAAGCGGTTTAGCCCTTCTTCGAGAGGCAGCCCCTGAGGCTGGTCTCCTGAACTGTTCTGATGATCATATGGCTCCTCATTTCCAACAGCATAGGTACGGATAACCTCTTCATTGTCATCGAGTATATCCAGCCTGACTTCTACCTCTGAGGTATCCGGCTTCTCAGCAAAGCTGTAATAGATCAGAGAACCGTTTGGCGGGTTCTGCCCTTCTGTAAGTCCGTCACCCGGGCTGCCTCCAACCTGGTAACTGAGACCGGGCTTGAATAGGTAGTTCTCGGCATCCGCTACCTCTTCGCTCAGTTGCTGCACCGGACTCAAGTCATCCAGTATCCAAAAGCCTCTTCCCTGTGTAGCGGCTACCAAATCATTATTGCGAATCTGAAGATCTGTAATAGGCACAATGGGTAGATTATTCTGGAAAGGCTGCCAGTCATCACCTTCATTAAAGGAAATGTACATGCCCAGCTCGGTACCGGCATACAGCAACCCTTCAATCAGTTTATCCTCGCGAACTACTCTCACCCAAGACTCTACTCCTATTCCATCTACAATTCTTTCCCAGCTTTGGCCGTAATTTTCGGTTTTGTAAATATGCGGGGTAAAGTCATTGAATTTGTACCGGGTGGCAACTGCATATGCTGTGGCGGGATCATGCGGAGAGACTTCTATGGAATTGATCATGGCATCTTCAACACCATTGGGTGTCACCTCATCCCAGTTTTCTCCTTCATCTCGAGTTATATGAACCAGCCCGTCATCGGTTCCGACCCATATAGTGCGTTGTTCATGGGGCGACGGCATCACATACATAATCGTATGGTATATTTCACCCCCAGCTGACTCTATGGTAATTGGCCCCCCTCCTTCCTGCAGGTTCTCAGATACATCCTTGGTGAGATCCGGACTGATCTCTTCCCAGCTTACACCGCGATTAGTGGTCTTGAGAAGGTGGTTGCCGGCATGATAAATGGTGCCTGGATCATGCGGGGAGGCAACAATCGGTGCATTCCAGTTGAACCGGTATTTATGATCGCTTGGATTGGTACCCAGCCCAAGATACGGATAGGCCATCACCATTTTACTCTTTTCCGTTTCATGGTTGTACTCATTGATGATGCCTTGGTAACATCCCCCGTAAACCAGTTTTGGATCATCGGGATCAAAGGCCAGATAGGCACTTTCGCAACCCGCCGTTGCATACCAATCCTTCCAGTCGATACCGCCGTCACCGGTACGGCTGGCTATAGCTACCGTGCTATTATCCTGTTGTCCACCATATAGATAGTATGGGAATCGATTATCAGTATTTACCCGGTAAAACTGGGCGGTGGGCTGGTTTCTCTGTGTTGACCAAGACTTACCTCCATTATAGCTCACATTGGCCCCGCCGTCGTTGGAATTAATCATATTGGCGTTATTATGCGGATTGATCCAGAGATCATGATTGTCTCCGTGTGGCACCTCGATACGTGTTAACGATTCTCCACCATTGGTAGATTTCATGAATGGGGCATTCATAATGTAAACCGTGTTTTCATCTTGTGGATCGGCCTTGACATGCATATAGTACCAGGCTCGTGCACGGATAACCCTGTCACTGTTGATGAGCTTCCAGGATTTTCCTGCATCATCAGAGCGATAGAGTCCGCCTTCATCTCCTTTGGCTTCCACGATGGCAAAAACCCTATCATTATTGGCTCGAGATACAGAAATTCCGATTTTCCCCATAAGGTCGGGGAGTCCGTTGGTCAACTTCTCCCAATTATCGCCCCCATCCGTTGTTTTCCAGATGCTACTGCCCGGACCTCCGCTGCGAATTTTCCAGGGAAAACGACGATGATCCCAGAAAGCGGCATAAATAATGCGAGGATTGGTCATATCGACGCTCATGTCACTTGCACCGGTATCTTCATCGATATGCAAAACCAGTTCCCAGTTTTCTCCACCGTCCTTAGAACGGTAAATGCCACGTTCTTCATTGGCTCCATAAGGACTGCCTTGAGCTGCCACATATACCAATTCAGGATTATCGGGATGTACTTGCACCCTGGAAATCTGCCGCGTGTTTTCCAGGCCCACGTGTACCCAGGTTTTTCCGGCATCGGTAGATTTATATACCCCGTCACCGTGGGAGGTGGTAACACCACGTACCGGCGATTCCCCCATTCCCACATAGACAACATTGGGATCAGAGGCAGAAACCCCAATGGCCCCTACGGAACCGGTATTGAAAAATCCATCGGAAATATTATTCCATGTCTTTCCGCCATCATGGGTTTTCCAAACTCCGCCTCCTGTTGCGCCCATGTAATAGGTATCTTCATCCCCAATGACGCCGGAAACAGCGGTAACCCTTCCACCTCGAAAAGGACCGATATTTCTCCATTTCATGGCTTTGTACAACTTGGTCGGATATTGGTACTCTTCTTCACTATTGTCTTGTGCCTGACTTTTTTCCAGCCCTAAACCCCCTGCCAAAAACAGAAATAGCAAGAATACTGCTGTCATAGACAGATATCTTCCTATGGTGTTAGTTCTCTTAACCTCATCTCTCATATTTTCTGACTCCATCTTTTTTCCATCCCTATGTTTTTGAGTTTAAAAAAGCGCTGCCGGTTAAACCCGACAGCGCTATATACTAACGATTTATTGAGTGCCCTAACAGCTGACGTCAGGATTTGCCCTGCATTCAGTTATGGAAATCGGGAAAAAGGTCCCCGGAGTGGACTCCGCCGTTGAATTGGTCTCCCATTGCGGTGAGCTTGTATCGAAGCGATACATGTCGTGCAATCTCCTTCCCTGCAGAAACAGATTGACCTGTCGTGTATGCTGAAGCATTTCAAGCTGAGTAATCTGTCCGCTGTAATCGGTAAGGTCGTTCAGAGAACGAATCGCATTTATCTGGGTATTGAAGTCAACGCTTCCGTTACCCGCCGCTGCAGCTTCCGCCAGTATCAAATGCATCTCTCTGGCCGAAACAACAGTAATAGGGGCGTACTCTATGGCAGTAATAAATTCTACCAGGGAATTATACAGTACCGGATCCGGGATATTATCTATTGGATCCTGAAGCTGAACCGTTGAGTCAGCATACTGGATGTTTTTCACCCTTCTTCCAGCATCGTCAGCCACGATATAAACCGAGGGGTTTACAACGAGCTCAATACGCTGGTTGGTCTGCTGAGCAACATAATTGTTGAGCGTACTCGGTGAAAAAGTAAGCTGGTACTTATAATCTGCACCCATAACGGCCAGTGCCGCCTGCGCATCCGCTACGGCCTCTGAATCATTGATTAAAGGGTCGGCCGTATTTACCGATGGATTCATCTTGCTCCACATGGCTCTTGAATAGTTGGCTCTTGCACGCATCCCCAACAGTGCCGCTTCCAGCTCTGTTGAAATACCGCTTACCGACAAGCCCTGGTCAACGTATTCGACTGCGGTAGTGTAAAGATTAACCATGTTTTCTTCCCCTATAGGAGGTCCGCCTTCTGCACGATCCGTGAACACGAAATTATCAAACATATCAGCTATAGTAACATAGATGATGGCACCATACAGATAGGCCCGGCTCAACTGGGTTCTGTCTGACAACAAACCCTCACTGTCGAATTCGTTAAGCCGCTGGATAACATCGTCAGCCCACCAGCGCGCTCGTGAAACCGTGGGATATTCCTGGTCCACAAACTGGTTGGTGGGATCGTTAAAGTTACCAATCATGATATCCTGCCAGGCATCAAAACTTCCGACCCAGTTTAGCTCGTCGGAGGCTACAGAATAGACGGCAAGAAAACCACTTACCCCATCTGCAACGGTTGCTTCCGAACCATTGGTAAGAAATTCTGCTGTTACAGGCTGGTTAATATCATCCTCAACCAGGCTATTCGGATTGTTTACATCCAAAAGATTACAGCCCGCAAGCATCGTACCGGCTATAATTACAAATGCTAAAAAGCTTCTTGTTATATGTTTCATTTCAAACCTCTTTGTATTCAAAAAATTAAATGGATTCATTTTCATACCTCCTCTTATTAAAATCCTAGATTGACGGTGAAAATAAATCGGCGGGGTATCGGTACACCCAGCGTAGACACACCGGACAGGAAGTTCTGATCCAGCGAGTTTCCTGCCCCACGGCCTACCTCATTTACTTCAGGATCGCCGTCAAACTTCGTCCATAATGCCAGGTTTCGACCCGAAGCAGTAAATGAAAGGTTCCTGATTCCTAAAGGAGTCAGTTTTTCCCTTGACACCCGGTAGGTAAGACTGAGTTCTCTGAATCTCAGGAAGTCAGCCTGTTGTACCCAGTTCAAGCCCTGGAAGGGAGCTAATCCGAGGTAGTTGTTTACCCAATCTTTAAGGGCATTGAGGCGTACCTCAGGATCATTCTGAGGCTGGTAATTTGAATCCACACCGCCGGTAGCATAATCCCGGTCTACACGGGCCGTTTCGGGAGTATTTCGTCCAATAGCCGGATTGGCGCTTCGGAATGCTTCCCCGAGATTATTCACATAGTAGTTACCGAATTGGTACTCAAAGAGTGCATTCAGGCTGAACTGCTTGTAATCAATACCGGTACCGAAGGCTCCTGAGAAATCTGGGGTTGGTTTACCCAGGTAGTGATCATAAAAATCTCCATCACCGTCTTCATCTACTATAAGAACATTCGATGTTGAAGAAGGCAAATTGGAGAACCATGCTGTTGTAAATTCGGATGTTGATCCTGCAAGTAAGGATAACAACTCCTGCTCGCTATCCGGCTGACCATCACCGTTAAGGTCTACAGGAAGAAACCCGTCCTGTACATCCATGAGTTTGGCACCAAAGTGTGCTCCGGGAGCATATCCTTCCGTAATAAAGTTACGGTGTCGGGTATAACTGCCGCTTACCTTAATGGGTGGCGCACCTCCCAGTGACTCAACTTTCTCATATAAATAGGCGGTATTGGCGAAGACGTTAATCTGCAGATCCTGCGTTGAGATCGGAGTACCCTGCAGACTAATCTCAATCCCCTCACCGGAAAGCTCTCCGATGTTATCAAGCTGGGGATTTACAAAACCTCCACTGACAGGAAACTGGCGGGCAACCAAGGCGTCGGTGACCGTTCGGTTCCAATAGGTGGTTTCAAAACCAAGACGCCCGTCAAACATGCCAAGCTCCATACCTAGCTCCCACTCGGTAGATATTTCAGGTTTAAGATCCGGATTACCCAAGTTTTGAGGTGCAATACCCGCTCCTGATGTGGAAGAAAAGGAGGTAAAGGTTGTAAGCGCGTCAAAGGCTCCGGGTTGAAGACCGGACTGTCCGACGGCAGTTCTCAACAATAAGGAACTGATGACTCCATCACCATCTCCCCAGAAGGGAGCATCAGTCGGAATAAACGACAGTGATGCTTTTGGATAAACGATCACACTGAAATCAGATCCGAAAGCACTGTTGGCATCCAAACGGGCTCCAACCGTTCCAAAAAGGTAATCCTGGAATCCGATCTGTTCCTGCCCGAAGACACCCAGGTTTACGTTTTCGAGAATATCTTCATCCAGAGCTTGCTGGTCGGCAGCTTCACTTACCGTAAGACCCGGTCCCGGAAAGCCTACCGCACTTCCTGAGGAAATATTTTCGCGTGTTACAAAGCCCTGAGTTCCGAAAATGAAAGAAGACTCGAAATCTTCGCTCAAGGTATTATTTAGGGTACCCTTAATATCAGCCGTAATTTCCAGGTTGTTTCTGTCGGAGAACGTTCGTTCACCTTCTACATTCGTCCCGGTAAAGTTGCTAATATTCCAGCCGAATGGTCTGTTGAATTCACTGAACTGGTTCGTAAAGTCTACCCCAAAAGTTGCATCCAGGGCCAACATTTCAAAGGGTTGATAGTTAGTACCAATGCTACCGTTGAAATGCTGTACATCCTGATCGAAGGTCAGCTGGGTAGCTTCGGCAACCGTCGCAAAAGCAACAATTCCAGAATAGTTGGTTGGAGAAGCCAGTTGCGGTTTACTCAAAAGCGCCAGTGAAGTCGGGCTTTCCGTATTGTTATTCAGCGGCCAGGTAGAATGCTTGGTATCGGTGTACCCGGTGGTTATACGAAATTGCAGCTTATCGCTGGGATAAATATTTACATTTGTATTGAACTGCAGCTTTTTGTTCTCATCCTCTACCCGTGACTGGGTGCCGGCCGGCATTCCGGGCCATTGCTCTGCAGCAAAGGGTCCGTTTTCATCGGACCAGCGTCCGCTTACATAATAAGTAATACCGGGATTACCACCTTGTACGGAGGCCGTATAGCTTTGTCCATAACCGGTCTCAAACATCTCCTCCATAAAAGCCTCTTCATGAAGTTGATAGGGTACCAGACTCGTTCCGTAGGTATCATTCATATTATCCGCAACGCCCTGCGTGGTTGCCCAACCCGTATTCGGTTCAATAATATTCGTAGGATAACGAATGGCAGCATTTTGAATTTTAATATCAAATTGCGGCTGGTCCAGAACGGCTCCTTTCTTTGTAAAAATCTGAATTACCCCGTTTGAGGCTTCCGTTCCATAGAGTGTAGCTGCAGCGGCTCCTTTCAATACCTCCACGCGTTTGATGATATCGGGATTAATATCATCGAGACGTGATGGCGATCCGCCATCATTATCGACCAGTCCGCCAAAACCGCCGCCGTTATCAACACGCACCCCGTCAATATAAATGAGAGGCTCATTGCTTTGGGATAGACTGGCTGATCCCCGGATTCGAATTCTGGAACCCTCGCCGGTAGCACCGCCGGATGGCAATCCGACCAAGCCCGGTTCTCTTCCCTGCAGTACATCAGAGAAGGTACTGATGGGCGCGGTAGTCAACTCCTCCGAATCAATGGTACCAATAGAATTACCCAGCTTCTTCTTTTCCACGGGTCCTCCGGCACCGGTCACCACAACTTCATTAAGGTTTATTGAACTCTGCCGCAGTACAAAGTTGACCTCAACCGTTTCTGTGTTGACGGTCACTTCCTGTGTGCTGCTGGCAAATCCTATAAATCGCGCCTCCAACGTATAGGTGCCCGGGTCAACATTTTCAATGGAATATCTTCCATCGGCATTGGTTGACGCACCGATAGTTGTGCCCTGTATAATGACGTTTACACCGGGCATAGGCTCACCGGTTCTGGCCTCCGTGACGGTACCCTCAATCGTGGCTTGTGCCAAAAGGGTAATCGGAAGGCATAAAAATATTGCAATTACACTGTAACTGATCTTTTTAAACATAATCCCCACCTGTTTAGATTAGTATATACTATATCCCTGTATAGAATTCCGGACACCTGCTTCAATCCCATATTAATTGGCAAGCGTGGAATCTGATGGAATGAATTGATTTCATTCAATCGTAAATTGGAGAGCTGTACGGCTAATACGTTGCTTTAGAAAGGCACGTATTTTCAACATCACAAATTCCCCTAAGAGACATATTGGTTAATTATTTTCGCTCTGCATCTTCATCACGTTTCGTGAATGTAATGCAGCTACAATAATTAATAATTTCTAATGTTTAATGGCAAGTTATTGTCAGTCTTAGGTTTATAGATAAGAAAATAGTGTGAAATAAGGCCTTCATTGAAGATGGGAAGGGATAACCAATTGTAAAAACCCGTAAATGAAGTCTTAATAAGAGCTTACAGTTTTAGTTGGCGTGCGTAAAAGTGTCTTTATTCAAAACGAACGGCATCGGCAGGTTCCACCAAGGCGGCTCGTTTTGCGGGGTACCAGCTTGCCGCAAGACACAGAAGTAGACTCCCAGCCAAAACAATACTCACATCCAGCACCTCAATACTTACCGGGTAGGCACTGATAATAAATGCAGAAGAGAGTTTTATCAAACCATAGGTCTGCTGCAGCCAGCTAATCAGCAAGCCCAAACCCCCTCCCAGCACACAGCCAATTAGTCCGATGTAAAGACCCTGCTTTACAAAGATCTTTTTGATATCCGAGGGTGTGTATCCCATCGTTAACAGCACACCTATATCCCTGTTCTTTTGGATCACAATCATAGTTAGGGATCCAATTATATTTAAGACTGCTACAATGACAATGATCATCAAAATGATATAGGATCCCCATTTTTCAAGATACATCACATCATAAAGCGGTCGCTGCAGATCATACCAGGTTGAAATTTTATAGTTATCCCCCAGCTTTGAGTGCATAGTATCTTTCACGGCCGCTGCCAAATCACTGTCGGTCAGCCTGACGTCAATACCCGACACGGTGTTTCTAAAATCAAACAGGCGCTGGCCCGCTTCCAGGTCTACATAAACCGGGGCATCATCAATAATTTGAGTCAGGCTATAGCCGCCCCGTATCTCGAACTGGTAAGTGCGCGGTAAGGAAAACTGGGTAAGTGATTTTCTCATCCCCTCGGCACTGAGTAGAACAATGCGTTCGCCCACTTGAACACCCAGTTCATTCATCAATTGTTCGCTCATCAGAAGCCCGGGCATTCTGTCCTGAACACCCAGATCGAAGGCCCCACTTGTAATGCTCTCTTCCAGGTTATTCAGCTCTTTATAATTGGCCGGCTGAATGCCCTTTATGGTTACCACCCTGTTTCGTCGCTGTTTATAAACCAGCAGCGCTTTACCGGTGACGAAGGGCTCTGCCGCTCTCACCTCGGGTATCTCATCTAGGCCGGGCATCATTCCTTCAGTATAATTTATCATGTTGCCATCCTCATTACCCTGCACTTGCTGCTGGTACCGAAAAGCTTTCCCTTCCGCTGATTCAATTCGGATGTCCGGGTCGTTCGTTAGAAGGATATCTTTGATGACTTCGAAAAAACCATTAAACACCGAAAGAACAACGATGAGCAGGGCTGTACCTATAGTTACCCCGGTTATACTGATGATAGTCAGTGTGGATATCAGGGAGATATGCTTCTTTGAAAAGAGGTAGCGCCGGGCTATAAATCCTGTTGTTTTCATGGCGTTTAAAATAGGAATAATCGGCAAGCATAAAAGCGGTAAAAGTGGACCTATCGCGGTTCACATTTTTTTACCATGGAACTAATTCATTTTTATTACTTTATTTGCCGGACTATGTAATATCAATATAATTAATGGGGTATATATGTTAGGATGGAACTCTTCTGCAACGAATAATTACCTTTGGATTCCAGTCGCTTTTGTTTGTTTCGCACTGATTGGATTTGCGCCCGAAGCCGAGGCGCAGATCTTTGGGCACGGTGACGAAACCGCAAACCCGACATTCCAAGAGTCATTTCTCAAAAATCTTAGTTATCGCAATATCGGTCCGTATCGAGGCGGACGGTCGGTTGCGGTCAGCGGTCACCCGGATAAGCCGAACACCTATTATACCGGGTTCACCGGTGGCGGTGTTTTTAAAACAACGGATGGAGGAAAGAACTGGTATAACGTTTCCGACGGTTATTTCAAGACCGGTTCGGTAGGGGCGGTGACGGTAGCTCCCTCCAATGCCAATGTTATTTATGCCGGTATGGGTGAAACCTGTATCAGGGGTAACATGTCGGCCGGTGACGGTGTCTACCGCTCGGTGGACGGCGGTAAGACCTGGAGTCATGTTGGATTGGGTGAAACTCATTTCATCGGAGAAATTGTAGTGCATCCGGACAATGCGGATGTTGCATGGGTTGCCGCGCTGGGTCACGCTTTCGGTACGGAAGGCAATGAAAAACGCGGCGTATTTAAGACCACTGATGGCGGTAAAACCTGGACAAAAGTACTCTACAACAATCCGCGAGCCGGTGCAGTGGATATCGAAATTGATCCAACCAATCCTCGCATTCTTTATGCCTCTTTATGGGAAGCCTATCGTAACCCTTGGGAGATGTCCAGTGGCGGACCAGGTAGCGGCTTGTATAAAAGTACCGATGGCGGAGAAACCTGGGAAAACATTTCCAAGCGCCCCGGAATGCCAAAAGGCATACTGGGTAAAATCGGTGTTGCTATCTCTCCGGTAAACCCGGATCGCGTATGGGCCATCATTGAAAATGATAACGGCGGGGTATTCCGTTCTGACGACAGCGGTAAAACCTGGAGACGAATTAACAGTGACCGTAGCCTGCGTCAGCGTGCATGGTATTATACCCACATCGTTGCGGGAACTGAAAATGAAAATGAAGTATATGTGCTGAACGTTGGATTCTACAAATCTACCGACGGCGGCAGTTCTTTTGATCGCGTACGGACACCGCATGGTGATCATCATGACCTTTGGATTTCACCAGAAGACGGTGATCGCATGATAGTGGCTGATGATGGCGGCGGCCAGGTCAGCTATAACGATGGTAACAGCTGGTCATCGTACCATAAGTATGCCACCGCTCAGTTTTACCAGGTTATCACCGATAACCAGTTTCCCTATCTTATTTACGGAGCTCAGCAAGATAACAGTACGGTTGGGATCAAAAGCAGAACCGCCGATAACGGAATTACCGAACGCGACTGGGCACCGGTTGCCGGTGGTGAGAGCGGTTATATCGCACCCGATCCTGAAAACCCCAACATCACGTATGGCGGTAGCTACGGCGGTTACTTTAATAAGTTTAATGAATTCACCGACCAAAGCGACCGCATTGATGTATGGCCCGACAACCCAATGGGTGCCGGCGCCTCGGAGTTGAAGTATCGCTTCCAGTGGACATTTCCGATTTATATCTCCCCTCACAACCCTGACCTGCTCTATGCAACGTCGCAATTTGTCCACCGGTCTATGGACGAAGGTATGAGCTGGGAAGATATCAGTCCCGATCTGACGCGAAACGAAAAATCGAAGCAGCAGGAGTCGGGCGGACCGATTACCAAAGACGACACCTCTGTAGAGTATTATAATACTATCTTCACCTTTGCCGAATCTCCCGTTCAACAGGGAGTACTTTGGACCGGCGCTGATGACGGGCTTATCCATGTCAGTCGGGATAATGGGGAGAGCTGGACCGAGGTTACCCCGGATGGTATGCCCGAAGCCATGGCCAGTATCATCGATCCGTCCCCGCATGACGCCGGTACGGCCTACCTTGCCGCAAACCGTTATAAGTTTGACGACTTCACTCCCATGCTGTATAAAACCACAAACTACGGCAGAAGCTGGACGAAAATTACCAACGGAATTCCTGCAAAGGATTTCACCCGGGTCATTCGTGAAGATCCCAATAAAAAGGGTCTGCTATATGCGGGTACCGAAACAGGTGTTTATGTCTCCTTCAATGACGGTACTTTATGGCAGCCGCTTCAGCTAAACCTACCATCGGTACCTATTACCGACCTGTCCGTTCACAAGCGTGACAAGGATCTTATTGTAGCTACCCAGGGGCGTTCCTTTTGGGTGCTTGATGAGCTAAACGTGCTGCACGAGCTCAGTGACGAGGTTTCCGAATCCGATCACTATCTCTATAAGCCGGAAACCACCTACCTCTTTGGCCGGCATTCGGATGTAGATCCTGGAGAAACCTTTGGCGAGAATCCGGAAGAAGGTGTACTTATTCATTATAACCTGCGTACCCCGGGAGACGAGGAGATTAAACTACAGTTCCTGGAATCGGATGGTGATGTAATACGCACTTTCTCAAACAAAGAGAACCTTGAAGGGGAACCGGTCAAGGAGTCTGAGGAGTTCTATGAAGAAGAGGGAGAAGTTCCTTCCGATGTGCTTAAATCCGAAGAGGGTTTGAACAGCTTTGTATGGGATATGCGCTATCCCGGTGCTGCCGATCTTGACGGTCGTCAGATTCTCTGGGCAGGATCCACACGCGGACCTGATGCCATCCCGGGCACTTATGAAGTTCGGTTGATCGTTGATGATGAAACCGTCATGAGCCGTACCTTCGAGCTTACCAAAGATCCACGCATCGAGACAACACAGGAAGACTTCCAGGCCCAATTCGATCTGCACCAGACCATTATAGCCAAGCTAGACACCACGCATAAAACCATCAACAGGATTCGTGAAATCCGATCCGAACTCGATGATATCAAGGAAGAGTTTGAAGGTGACAGCGAGGTGCAGGAAAAGGCCGACGCTATGCTAAAGCTGCTTTCTGATGTAGAGAGTGAGCTGATGCAGACCAAGGCTGAATCATTTCAGGATGTACTCAATTATCCTATCAAGCTTAATAATAAACTGGCTTCGCTAGCCAATACAGTGGGTACAGGCGACAATCGTCCGACCGAGCAGCAATATGCTGTGTACGAAGACCTTGAGGCAAAAGTGGACGCCCAGTTCCAGCGCATTGAACCTATTCTAACCGGTGAAGTACCTAACCTGGTTCAGGAACTGGATATTGAGTCAATTCCTATAGAAAACTGATCAACAAGCTTAAAGAAGCGCGGGTGAAATGGATTAATTCGTTTTATCCGCGCTTCCTTTATTATTAACCGGTAAAGAAACAGAACTGCGGACGTGCAGGTCACGCTGTGGAAAGGGAATTTCAATTTCGTAATCCCTGAACTTCCTTACAATTGCTTGGTTCAGCTCGTTTCTTATCTGGGGATAATCTTTTACATCGCCAACCCACGCACGCAACTGCATATTCCAAGATGACTCCCCGAATTCTATTAGATGCACATCAGGTGCCGGGTTTTGCAGTACATGCTTATTTTCGTCGGCCACTTCTCTCATCGCTTTGAGTACCTTATCTAGGTCGGAACCATAAGAGACACCTACATTAATATCCAAGCGGTAGGTGGGATCACCATGGGAATAGTTTATCACATCTTTGGAAACAAATTCGGAATTGGGAACAATGATAGAAACATTATTGACCGTCCTTACTTTTGTGGAGCGAATATTTATTTCGGTAACATCACCCTCAATATTGCTTACAGTAACGCGGTCGCCCACACTGATAGGCCGTTCAAATAAAATGATCAGTCCCGATATAAAGTTGGAAGTCACATTTTGAAGTCCAAAACCAATACCAACCGAAAGGAGACCGAATATTACTGCAAGCCCGCTAAGATCAATTCCAACAAACTGGAAAGAGACCAAAGCACCGATGGTAATAATCACATACTGGGTTATTCGGGAGAGTGTGTAGCTGGTCCCTTCATCGATTTTGAAGCGCCGCAAAATTTTACGATTCAAGGCCTTTCTTGCCGCCACGGCCAGAAATATGAATCCTGAGATAAAAAATAGAAAAATCAGAATAGAGATGACCGTAACCGGCGTCTCTTTTATTTGAAAGAGGGTATAGTTTAATATCTCATTTATAAATGACAGTACTTCATCCCACGTCATAGCGGTGCTTTTACTTCTCTTTTATTAGTTGATATACGATACATAAAATATGAGGTGCCTACAATAGAAAAGAAAGATACGAATGACTATTCCACAGAGGTACACAGAGAAGCACAGAGTTGCACAAAGTTATTCCGATATACTAAGCTCTTCTCTGCTGACCTCGCGCTCCCAGAGAAGATTCCCCTCACGGTCAAAGCTTTTCAATGTGAGTACCCGCTTTTGGCGCGGACCGCTCACTTCAATCATCCCGAAGTTGTATTCCGTAACCAAGGTCCCATTTACATGTAGCGGATTATTATAGTTCTCTTCGCTATCCGCAATTTCATAAACTCCGGCCGTAAGCGGCGATGAGGTAAACTCATATATGGGGTAGAGTCCCTCCCTTTCGGTTTTCAATAACTGGCTGTAATGTACATCCCCTGATAGGAATAATACCCCTTCTACCTTTTCCTCTGCAAGGAAGTCCATCAGTTCTCCGAATTCTTCTTTATACATGGGGAAAGATTCATGGGTGTTATCGACATTTGTCACCTGGTTACCGTTGATCACAATTTTGAAGGCCGCATTACTGCTCACCAGACCATCTTTGAGCCACTGCATCTGCTCTTCACCAAAGTAGGCTTTGTCGGTATTATCGACCTGATTTGGTGCTCTGAAATAGCGGTCATCAAGCAGGAAGAACTCAACATCATTGTATTTGTACTTGGTATAGATGCCTCCGCCATTGCTTCCGGGATTAGCCCAGTAGCGCTTGAAAATATCAACAGCCTCTTCACGCATCCGATACGAGCGATTGGAGTTGTTTGGGCCGTAGTCGTGGTCATCCCAGGTTGCCAAGTTAATGGCGCCGGCAAGCAGTGGCTGCATCTCAGGCGTATCACGTGCATCACGATAGCGGTAATCCATGCGCGAGAGAGAATAGAAGTCAGGCTCACGATAATAGACATTGTCGCCCATCCAAATCATCAAGTCAGGATTTTTGGCATTTATGGCATCCAATATTTCCGGACTGGTTCCATAGGGATCACCCGGTCTGTCATATTTTTTATCGTTGACATACAAGCAGGATCCGAATGCCATCGTAAAGGCAGGCGGATCGGTTCTCCATTGCCATAAATTCTGAGTGGTAAATTCGGTGGGATAAGCGAGCGATATCTTTTCTCCATTAAGATAAAGCTCATAGATATAGGCAGAACCAAACTCAAGATTTTGCAACTTAATATGCTTAGTGAATGAATTAGCGGCATCGGTACGTCCGGTATATAGTTGATCCGTACCTTCCTCATTTCCCTTAATCCAATAACGTATTTCTACCGTTGTCTCCTCTGTAGTTTGCACCCAAATATTGGCTTCCTGCATCTCCACATAGCCCAGCATGGGTCCGGCTCTCAGCAGCTCTTTCTGTGCCAGCGCTGATGTAGATATCATAAGAGACAGTAAGATTACAGTGCCAAGTATTCCGACTTTTTTAAGCATGGTAACAGGTATTAAATTCAATTATATGAGATTGGTTTTATGACGAAGTGGTCAACATCAGCAGGTTCAAAAGATGAGTTTACGCTCGCAAATAACATAATTGGAAAGTGTCTCAGGAGCAATTCCAAATTTTGATAAGCCAGAATATTACGCTCTAAGGTGATCTATTTAAGCATTGAATGTACTGAGCTTTTGCGCTATTTTCTGTGCTCAATAAATTACTATTCCCAAAATCAATCAGTTAACTTCATGAGGATTATCATTTTTGGCCCACCGGGCGCAGGAAAAGGTACACAGGCGAAGCTTATCAAGGATGAGTACGATATCCCCCATCTCTCTACCGGTGAAATCTTCCGCAATGCTATTAAAAACGAAACCGACCTTGGAGAAAAAGTGAAATCCATTCTAGATGCCGGAGAACTTGTTCCGGATGAAACGGTTGTCGACCTGGTAGCTGAGGAGCTTCAAAAGAGCCGCTACGATGACGGATATATTCTGGATGGTTTCCCTCGTACGGTTGCCCAGGCAGAAGCTTTCGACGATATTTTGGATGAAAATAATGAAGAACTGGATGCTTTCCTGATGCTGAAGGTACCGGAAAAAGAATTGATAAAACGAATTCTAAGCCGCGGTGAGGGTCGTTCAGACGATACCGAAGAAGGCGTCAAAAAAAGACTCAGCGTTTACTGGGAAGAAACCCAACCCGTTCTGGATTATTATAAGGGACAGGAAGTTGTGAAAGAAGTGTATGGAGTAGGATCCATTGATGAGATCTTCAGTCGAATCAAGAAGGCTCTGGCTGAAGACCCTTATGAATAGAACAAGGATCACATAAATCTGTATTAGCCGTGTTCCAATATATTTAGGATGCCCGGAGTGATATCCATAATACTTTCGGCATCTTCGAAAGCCGATGCTCCCGGACCATATACAAACAGAGGAACCTGATTAAAAGTATGGGTTTTAGTGGATAGGTCTTCTACATTTCCGTGGTCACTACTTAACACGAGTGTTTCTTCAGTTCTTTTAGTTCGTATTAACTCCGATAAAAACCGGTTATAGATTGAGAGCACTCTTTGCGCATCTTCGTGATTCTGGCTGTGACCCGCCTTGTCTGTTAGGTAATATTCATACAATATGAGATCATAATATTTTCCTTTTTCCAGTAACCTTTGGGCCGCCTTTTCGGGATCTATTTCCGGTATCTCTATATTCAGTTTTTCCCGCCACCCCTGCTGGGTTATACCGGCAGTGATAGCATTCTCCTTTTTTACGGATTCGGTATTATTCAAAGGAAGTCCGGCACTTTTAGCCATTAGAGTGGTACAGCTCCATCGATTTCGCTTCCCGGATTTCTCAAAAAAGATATCGGGATAGGCATTCATAAAATGACAGGAGCAACTCTGTTTCTGCGCCTTGTTAAAAATACTCTGCTCCCTCAACAGATGCTTGATACCCGAATGCGGGAATGGCCCGAAATGCTTGCCTATTTTTCCGGGTGCATTTTCTCCGGTAAAAAGAGCTGTCTGACCGGTACCGCTCTGCGGTAATCCTTCAATGCCAAGGGTGGCATCGACCGGCTTAAAGAGGTGTTTTCCATTGAGAAAGGGTTCCGCCTTATGGGTAAATGCCTGGCCGTCGGTCATGCGAGCAAAGGCGTCATAGCTGTTTTTTACAAAAGGGTTATGAGCCTCCTCATCCCCCAAACCGACGCCATCAATAAATAGAAATATGACAGACATTTAATTAGTAAAATTCAAATCCCAACATTCAAAATACAAACAAATAACAATGCTTAATTTTAAAATTTATAGCACTAATTATTTGTATTTGTTGCTTGTTTGTAATTTGCTGCTTGCAATTAATTATTTATCCAGTATGATTGTAACCGGGCCGTCGTTGGTTAGCCTGACATCCATGTAGGCGCCGAAGGTGCCGGATTCTACCTTTAAATCTGAATTATCCTCAAAGTATTCAATCATCCGGTTATACAATTTTTTCGCCTTTTTCGGTCCCGCCGCTTCAATATAACTGGGTCTGTTTCCCTTAGATGCATCCCCGTAAAGCGTAAATTGCGAGATTACCAGCAACTCCCCTCCCACATCCTGTATAGAAAGATTCATTTTTCCATCCTCATCATCGAAAATGCGCATCTTTAGTATCTTGTCACAGATCCATTCCATATCCTCTTCCGTATCGTCTTCGTGGATTCCAACCAGTAAAACAAGTCCCGAGGTGATCTCACCAACCTCTTCATCGTCCACACTAACTGACGCATTTTTTGCTCTTTGCAGCACAACTTTCATAAAAACCCCTGTTGATAAGTATGTTGATTACTATGTTGATAAATGTTAATTGAGAGTTCAATTCCGAAACCAACAAAAATTCTCCACAGGGTTCAACACTTTTGAACAGTTATCAACAAGTTATACAGTTCAAAACCAATGTATAAAAGAAATTCTTGACATTTACTTTGCTCTCTCTTCCTGTTGATAACTTCATGATCTTACCGCTAAACCATTAAGAAACAAGACAGATTTATTAACAATATTATCAACATCACGCTCACATCAATTTACTCAAAAGTAGAGATCTTTTTTGTCAACATTTCCACAGCCTCTACTATGTACTACAAATTATATAATCTTATTGTTTTTAGAATCTTCCGGTGGATAATGTGGAGAAATATTCCTTATAAAGGTGATTCAATATTTCTATATTTAAGCTTCGTTTCAGTCAAAATTGTGTAGAACCAAATGGACCAATTAAGATATCCGATAGGAAAATTTAAGTATGATCAAACTTCGGGATCCAGGGAGATCACTGAATGGATGTCGGATATTGACCGGTTACCCGATCGTTTGGAAAATGCTGTTTTAGGTCTCTCCGAAGATCAGGTTAAGACACGATATCGTGAAGGCGGCTGGACTGTAAAACAGGTTGTTCATCACCTGGCTGACAGTCACATGAATGCCATTGTTCGAGTAAAGCTTTTACTGACAGAAGAAAATCCTGAGATAAAGGCTTATGATGAGAAATCCTGGTCAGAACTCAGAGATAATGATCTGCCGATTGAGGTATCTTTGAATATCATTCGAGGTGTCCATAAGCGTTGGGTGAGAGTGCTTGAATTTGTTTCGAAGGAAGACTGGGATAAAACACTGCGTCACCCTGAGAATGGTGAAATGAGTTTAAAACTGCTTACAGCTCACTATGCATGGCATGGAAATCACCACCTGGCCCATATCACTACTTTGAAAGAAAGAAAAAACTGGTAAAAGGTATTATGAGCGAGAAACCTCCAAAGAGTTTCACCTACAAAGATTCCGGCGTGGACATTAAGGCCGGGGAAGAGATGGTGGAATCCATCAAGGATGTGGTCAAAGAGACCCATAGTGATGCCGTACTAAGCAATATTGGTGGTTTTGGCGGATTCTTCAGGCCGGATCTGTCCCAATACGAAGATCCGGTATTTGTGAGCAGTGTTGACGGTGTCGGGACCAAACTGATTGTAGCTTTTAAAACCGGAAAGTACGATACCGTTGGACAGGATCTGGTCAACCACTGTGTAAATGACATCGCTGTTTGCGGTGCAGAGCCCTTATTTTTTCTGGATTATTTTTCTACCGGCAAACTGGAGAAAGAGGTCGGTTACCAGGTCGTAAAAGGTTTTGCTACAGCTTGCAAGGAAAACGGTGTAGCATTGATTGGCGGGGAAACAGCAGAAATGCCTGACATTTACAGTGAAGGCGAGTTTGATTTAGCGGGTACCATTGTGGGGATGGTAGACCGCTCGAAAGTAATCAATGGAGAAGCTATCCAAGAAGGTGATCTGCTGATAGGCTTTCCCAGTACGGGGTTGCATACCAACGGGTACTCTCTTGCTCGTAAGGTACTCCTCAGCAAATATGGGGTGAATGACCGGGTAGAAGAGTTGGGTGGAACAGTGGGAGAAGCTATGCTGGCTATACACAAGTCATATTTACCGATTATCCGAGAATTTCGTGATCAGGAAGGTGTTCATGGATTTTCTCACATCACGGGGGGAGGAATAGTGGGTAATACCAAGCGTATTTTGCCTGATAATTTAAAACTGGATATCGACTGGGATTCCTGGAAGCGTCCACCGATCTTTAATCTCATCAAGGATCTGGGAAATGTTCCTGAAGAGGATATGCGAGCGACTTTCAATCTGGGAATCGGACTGATTGCTGTCATATCACCCGATGCTATTGACCGAGTCCAAAAGGAAGCAGGTATACCGAGTGGGGAAATGGTTGAGGTCGGTGAGGTTGTGAGCTAAAAAGCTCGCCTACAAAAGGGGTCTGGCAGTAACATAATCCTCTTTGAAACCTAAATGAATTATTTTTAAAAGTCATCGAGGTTTGCTGTTGGTGGCATTTCCGATAGTTTACTCTATTCAATAGCTCAAAAGAGGGATTATATGTATGGATTTTGAAAGGATAAGAAAGCTGCTGCTGAAATTTTTTATCGGTTTTTTGGTTCTAACTGCTGTGATAGCAATTGTGGTTGTCTTTTCCAACGAATTTGGTGAATTGCAGCAGCGCATACTGGCTACTACCTTTACCATCTCCATTGGCAGTATCTGCGCTATGTCTTGCGCCGCATTTATTGAGCGCAAAAAGATGATGGTGGTAGGTCTTAGTGGTTTAATTACTTCTGCCATCACTGTTGTTCTGCTGTTATTGGTGATCTGGGCTTCCCTGATAGGAGATACATGGGTTAAATTAATAGGCTCATTAATTACCGCTTCCTTTGCATTTGCTCACTCTTTTTTACTGGCACTGCCCGAACTGGAAAAGCGGCACAAGTGGGTACAGGCTGTAACGGCTCTCTCTATTTGTATACTGGCACTTCAAATTATTTTTGCAATTTGGCTGGAACTGGAAAATGTAACCTACTTTAGAATAATGGCCGCTGTGGGTATTTTGGTGGGATTGGAAACCCTTACGATTCCCATACTGATGAAACTGAAAACGGATGAAAACGATAAAAGTGATCAAGCAGAGAGATTGGAATTATTCAGAATAGATGAGCAAAAATATCGGGATTCTGCCGGGAAAGTTTACCGGGTGAGAGAAATCGAGTCAGGAGGCAACACCGAAGAAAATGTCTCCGGTTAGCTTGTAGGAATGTAAAAGAGCTCATTGGGGTTTGATCATATTAATGAAAACAGATCAAACACGTTTCTTGAGATGAGTTCCGAAAAAAAAATTAGTCAGGCAGAAAAGTGCAGAATTATTGAAATGGCCTGGGAAGATCGAACGCCCTTCGGTGCTATTGAATACCAATTTGGCTTAAGTGAGCAGGAAACCATAGAGCTCATGCGAAAAGAGCTTACAAGCTCCAGTTACAAGATGTGGAGAAAGAGAGTCAGTGGAAGAAAGACCAAGCATCGCAAACAAAGAAAAGAGAATGTAACCAGATTTGTGAGCCCTAATCAGTATTGAGAAGAATTTCTTAAAAGGATTATAAATAACGATAGAAAATTTTTATCCGGTTTCGATAAATATTGTTTTGAGTACAGAGTTTCATTAAGATTGACAAGTGACTGCTAAAAAAATAGTTACGTCACATTCGGGAGTACAAAAACGACTACCTAATATACGTTGGAGTTTAGGCTGTTTTTATGGATTTAACCGCCAGACCGGTATCGAATTATCGTGCGGTACTGAGAGAAATACGTACGTTTATTACAGATCATAGAGAAGCATTCTATGACGTCTCATGCTGCCATTCAAAATTATCAAAGCGACTGCAAAACCTTTCCTCCCAGCTTGAAACCGTCATTGATAATATCCCCTATTATGATTTGATGGCTTCTCACCTTGAACATAAGTTTCCACCAAGAAAAGAGATTAATAAAATTTGCGGTTACCTGGATGCTATTGCTTGTCAGATGGGCAGTGAGCAAAGAGATACCATTCTCATATATGATTTAAACCTTGAAATAATGCGATTTTTCAAGGAGAATTCCTCACTGGATGAGACCTCTTTTCAATGAGATAATGGATAAGAAAAGATTTTGGACATAAAAAAATCCCGGCCTTTCAATGGCCGGGATTCACTCCTAAACACCGGTGTTCTATGTACCACCGATAAACCAAACTCGTTGCTTACAAATGCTTCTTTTTACGCGGTATAAATTTATCAATTAAAAAGACAATAGAGCCGCATGCCAGCATCAGTCCAATTAAAAAAAGTATCACAAACTGGTCAGTATTTATATTTTGAATTAGCTCTATCATAAGTGCTCATTTTGTTGGACGTTTCTGACCGCAATCAGTCGGACGTCAATGGTTGTATACATCTTTTAAAGTTCTTTCGCATGTATGACGAATGAAAAGCGAACCCTTTACATTAGAAGTTCCTTAATGTTTTTTGGAGATGGGAAGTGAAGGAATCAACAATTCGAAAGAGCAATACGGGAACCAGAATATAGTAGTGAAAAATACATCTATAGCAATAATAGGAGCAGGGCTAAGCGGTTTAACGCTGGCTTATCGTCTTCGAAATACCGGCTTGGAGGTTTCGGTTCTTGAAGCAAGAGATCGGCCGGGAGGAAGAATATTTACTTTTGAAGAAGATGATGAACCACCCATAGACATGGGAGCTACCTGGTTGGGCAAGAAACATGGAAACCTGATTGGACTGCTTCAAGAACTTGGGCTGGAAATAACAGAGCAGTATATGGGTGAACGCGCTTATTACGAACCGATTTCAACAAGTCCGCCCCAGCTGGTTACGCTTCCGCCTAATGATGAACCGAGCTACCGAATTGCAGAGGGAAGCAGCGGCCTTATAGAAGCGCTGGTTGATTCACTTGAGTCCGGCGATCTGATTATGGGAGAAGCGGTTCTAACTATTCTGAACACTAGGGATACATGTTTGGTTAAAACCACAGATCGCAGCTTGGAGGTCGATCATGTCGTCATTACCATTCCCCCAAAACTGTTTGTTGAAAGCATTAAATTTGATCCCTCCTTGCCTGGGTCGCTTGTTGAAACGGCAAAGAAGACGCATACCTGGATGGCTGAATCCATCAAGTTTGGACTTAGTTATCCAGAACCATTTTGGAAGGAAAATAATATCAGCGGGACCCTCTTCAGTAACACCGGTCCGATACCGGAAATGTACGATCACTCAGCAACCACCGGATTAGGCTATGCTCTGAAAGGATTTTTGAAGGATGCCTATCATACTGTTTCGGAAGAAGAGAGAAAGCGTCTGGTACTCAAAAAATTGGAAAGTATATATGGGGAACAGGCCCTAAGTTATCTTAGCTATCGTGAAACCGTTTGGCGTCATGAGCCATTCACCTTTGCAGAATATGGAGAGCCGATTCTACCGCATCAGAATAATGGGAACCCCATTTTCAAGCAGTCTTACTGGGATGGAAAGCTGCTGCTTTCAGGTTCTGAAACGGCAAGTGAATTTCCCGGTTATATGGATGGAGCCGTAGAAAGTGCCAATCGTACAGCTGAAATGATTAAATTGCATTCTGGGAGATAGTAGTCCCAATTACAATCATTTAAAAATTTCCGTATGGAGTCAGTCATCCACAAGAAAAGAATTAAACAAATTATCGATCGGGCTGAAATACTTGAGCTGATTAGGTGTATGGAAAAGGCCTTTACCGCGTATTCTTCCGGAAATGCGGTAATTCCGCCAGTTGGAACCCTTACCTTTGATTCACCTCCCGGAGATGTTCATATCAAATACGGTTATATCAAAGACGATCCTGTTTATGTTATAAAAATTGCATCCGGGTTCTATAAAAATCCTTCTCTGGGTATCAGCTCTAGTAACGGGCTCAATCTTGTGTTCAGTCAAAATACCGGACAGATCAAAGCCATTTTGATGGATGAAGGTTATCTGACTGATATCAGGACCGGTCTGGCAGGCGCTGTTGCCGCAAAGTATCTGGCTCCCGCTAAGGTAGATGCAATTGGAATTATTGGGTCCGGCATTCAGGCAAGAATGCAGCTTCGGTTTTTAAAGCATAGTATAGATTGCACAAAAGTATTGGTTTGGGGAAGATCTGAAGAGAGTCTATTGGCTTATAAGAAAGAGATGAGCTCGTACGGTTTTGAGATTGAAACGACATTAAGTGCCGCAGAAGTAGCGAGAGAGTGTAATCTGATAGTAACCGTTACTCCTTCCACTACTCCGGTATTAGATGCGGGAGACCTGCGTCAAGATGTACATATTACCGCTGTTGGGGCTGATACCACAGGCAAACAGGAGTTGGATCCCGATATTCTTAAGCAGGCTAAGCTCCTGGTTGTAGATTCAGCAGAGCAGTGCCGGGAGCATGGGGAACTGCATAAAGTTATTCAGGCAGGAGAACTCAAAGAAAAATCGGTGATAGAGCTCGGGGAATTTATTTCTTCCAAACAACGGCACGTTAGAAAGCAGGGAATAACTGTTGCTGATCTAACCGGAATTGCGACACAGGATATTCAGATTTCAAAATTTGTGTTAGAACGATTATAGAAGTCTAAGTAAAAGTCCATATTCACCTATTCCAGGATTAGCTATTTAGGCGAATTGTAACATCCTTTATATCAATTCGTAAGTCATAATAAATCAAAAGGTTAATATAGACGTATATTAAGACTTATGATCGATTTTACGGCTAAACTTTGGGGCATAAATGTTACAACAGAACGTGGTATAATACCTCTTCTACTTATCCTCATATTCATGATTGAGCCTGTTACCGTTATGGGACAGCAGACTACAGAGGGAGAACAGTTTATTAAAGAGAAGTTTTTTGAACAAGAAGAACCATCCATAGAAGTATTGGTAGTAGGCTCCTTTCACTTCAATAGCGTACCTGAATTTTATGATATGGAGTCAGAAGAAAAACAGAGCGAAATTTATACGCTGGTAAATAATCTGGCTGAATTCAGGCCCGATAAAATTGCACTAGAGTTCGAACGAAAGGACAGTAGCTACGTGGATAGCCTGTATCGGGCTTATAGAAATGATAATCATGAGCTAAGGGTGAATGAACGGGAGCAGGTTGGCTTTCGCCTTGCAAAACAGTTGGATCATCAAAAGGTGCAAGCCATTGACTATAAGAAGCCATGGGGCATGGAGAAAGTACTAAAATGGGCGAAGAAGAATGACCCCAAATTTGTGGAGTTTGTGGAACAGTGGCAGAAAGATAATGCGCGACTGGATTCCATACTATTCAATAGTAAGACCATTGGTCAGATCTTATCTTTGCAGGCCAGTGATGCCTATCTAGATCGGATTCAGGAAGCCAGGATGCAGATCATGGAAGTCGGTGCGGATGAAAACTATTTAGGGATAGAACCTAATGCCTCGGTGTACAAAAGGAATATGCGCATCTTTGCCAATTTGACCTCCATCGCAGATCCGGGCGACCGTATCCTGATTGTCTATGGGGCCGGACACTCTTATTTCTTCAATGAATTCATCAGCCAGCACCCCGATATGAAACTGGCCGATCCCCATCGATATTTGCCGGAGTTTAACTGATACATTACCTGGGCAGGAAGAAGAAATGATTTTACACTGTAGACAGGCTGCTTCAAAGAAGTGTATTAAATCATGAGTATATCTAAATATTTAAAATGATTACGGAGCCGGGTACCAGAAGCAATGGATGATTGTTTTATGAATAATATTCTCTTCTCCGTCCTGTGTGCGGCTCCGGAAGGAGAGCCATTGCCAAATTACAAACATGACCGTGGACATTTTTAATATTTTCAGGATCAATTCCATTGATTTTATTATCTATCAATCTGAGACAAAACTCAATTACATATCATGTTTACCCATGCTCTCGTACGAAAACCCTGCAAAAATATAGTTGAAGGAATAACATCAGCGAAGCTAGGCGAACCGGATTACCAAAAGGCACTGGTACAACATGCGAGCTATGTGCAAACGCTAATGGAGTGCGGATTAGAGGTTATGCAACTGGAGGCATCTGAAGAATACCCGGATTCCGTTTTCATTGAAGATATTGCTCTGCTCACGCCTGAGTTTGCGGTGATTACACGTCCCGGAGCACCATCGCGCCGCGGTGAAACAGAAGGTATTAAAGAGGTGTTGTGGGAATTTTATGACGAAATTGTTGAGATTCAACCGCCTGGCACCCTGGATGCAGGTGATGTAATGATGGCGGGCAATCGCTTTTTTATTGGTCTTTCGGGACGAACCAATGAGGAGGGAGCCAGACAGCTTGAAGCCATCCTTCATAAATTCGGTTTTGCCACTATCCTGGTTGAGCTTGAGAACCTACTACATCTTAAGACCGGGGTATCATACCTAGAGCATGATACCATGCTTGTTGGTCCTGAGCTAAAAGATGCTGACTTCTTAGAAGATTACCGAACGATTGAGGTTGCTTTGGAAGAGAGTTATGCCGCCAATTGCATTTGGGTGAATACTACCATAATAATTCCAAAAGGGTATCCTACCACATTGAAGAAAATTGAAGATGCCGGATACGACCGCATTGTAACAACAGATACCTCTGAATTCCGAAAACTGGATGGCGGACTAAGCTGCCTTTCACTACGCTTTTAGTTTACCAAAGCTTAGGGTCATTCTGTGTAATATTGAAAAAGCAGTTATTGCACCCTTCATCCCTGAGGATACAAGGATCTCATAACGTAAATACTCATCACGTGAAGCTAAGGAATCAGAGACCCCTCAAGAAGAAACGATAATAGGCCTTCCTTTTGCCTAGTTTACAGTAAAATCAACGGAGAAGACGCTTTCTCCCCAAATTAATTGAAGTACACCCCCGGTTTCTGTCTCTTCGATATTAATGGTAAAGGCCTCGGTAACATCTTCTTTAGTGTCGATTTCCATCGGTACACGTCCGAGATCACGGTCCGCATCATAGGATTGGCCGTTCTGTCCGGTTTGCTTGTTGATCATCAGCGTACCGCCATCCGGCTCCGGAATTGTAAAGAGGGTATACTCGCCGGCCGGCACAGTAAGAGTACCGATGGTTAAATCTGTGGAAGTATAGAAATGGGTGGCCCGGTTAGCCCCGGTTCTCCATCGTTCCCCCCACGGTACAATACCGCCGAAAAGATCACGTCCCCTCTTCTTGGGAGATCCGTATTCCACTCTGAAATTAGCTCCCTTGAAAGAAAATTCACCGGTTTCAGCGCTAGACAGTTCACCGAAGGGGTTACCGCTTTCATCATTTGCCGCAAAGTCTTCGCCAATAGCTTCGATATCCAACGAAGGCACGCGATGGACTTTTAGTTTACGCGTTGTCAGACCGGCATCCAGAAAGAGCAGGTCCCCGTCTTCATTCACATCGACGCCCATGACTCCACGGAAAGGATGCCGGATAGTCATGGAATCGGTTTCAATATCAGCCAGGATAAAACTGGACAACCGAGAACCGGTCAGCATCCTCTGGTCAACCGTATCCCTGTCGACGGAAGCGGCATTTTCAAGAGCCAGCTCATAGGGCCAGTGTACCATATCGATAAAGGGTAGAACACCTGGTTCATATGATACGGAATAGGTTCTGCTGCCTTCCGAAGTGTTCACCTCTACCAGAAGACTGTCTCCCATTCGTTCAATGGTCTGAACAGTTGTCCCTTCTCCACCGAAACCTTCATCCAGTGAATACTTGGTGGCTGTCATGCTCTCAATAGCCCCGGTGTTATCCAGCACCAGATCATAAGAGGTAAAGGTAGTACGCGGGCTGCGAAGGATAACTTTGGCATTCATTTCATTGCCGGATTTTTCAAACTGTTCAACGGCAAGGGTATCGTTGCCCAGATAGGTTACGAAAGCGGCATTATTCGAGTCGATGGAGTCCTGGCTGCAGGAAGCCAGCAAGAGAACAATAACAAGAGCTAAACCGATATTTTTCATGGTATTGGAAATTATTTTTTTGGATGAATGCTTCAATAATCATACTAAAAATTGTATCCCTCAAAATTTAAAAGATGAAAAATATATCTATACATAGATAACATAGTGACCGGTATAGATAAATGAATATCGCTGCATAATTTCTAACACAGAGGATTCCAATTTAAGCATTACATTAGCTATATGACTTTGATAATGTTCACTTTAGTATGTGTTGTTAGAAAGCGGAAACCTCTAACCGGTTTGGCTGTGCTAGAATCATCAAAGAACATTACGAACTAATACTTAAATACAGGCTTTATGAAAACCTTAGTGATTGGCGGGACCGGAACAGTTGGTTCTGAAGTAGTAAATCAACTGTTAACTGAAGAAACAGGAATCGTTGTTCTTACACGGAGCAGTGATAATTTTGAAAAGCTGCCGGAAGGAGTCGAAGGGGTAGTAGGTGATTTGCTACAGCCTAAAACACTGCGGTCGATATTCAAAGAGGTAGACCGGGTGTTTATGTTGAATGCCGTTAGTCCAACCGAGTGCAGTGAAGGGCTCATGGCACTACTTGCTGCCAAGTCAGAGAGGGTTAAAAAGATCGTTTACTTGTCGGTTCATAACGTGGATGACGCACCTCACCTCCCTCATTTTGGTGCAAAAATTCCCATCGAACAGGCCATCAAGGAAACGGGAATAGATTATACTATTCTGCGGGCCAATAATTTTTATCAGAACGATTACTGGTTTAAGGATGCTATCCTGCAGTATGGGGTATACCCGCAGCCAATTGGCGATGTTGGACTTTCCCGTGTGGATATTAGGGATATCGCCGAAGCCGCAGCCATTGCGCTCACTACCGATCAGGCTGCTAATGAAATATTGAACCTGGTTGGCCCCGAGGTGCTGACCGGAGAGCAGACGGCGGAGATCTGGAGTGAGGCGCTCGATAAATCGATCTCTTATGGAGGCAATGATCTGGACAGCTGGGAGGAGCAGATGCTGCAATACATGCCGGATTGGATGGTGTACGATTTCAGACACATGTACGCCTATTTTCAGGAGCACGGTTTAAAAGCCGGTGAAGGTGATGTTGAAAGGTTGACTGAATTGTTGGGACATGAACCGGTCAGCTTCAAGGTATTTGCCAAGCAGACGGCGATAGAGTGGTAGAAGGAGTTGTCATTTTTGTGTAAGAATGAAGGATGAGCCATCGTTGGCTATTTCACAGAGTTGCACAGAGTAGACACAGAGGGGCGCAGAGTAAAACAATCTCTTCTTTTGCTTCCACCGCTCTGTTGCAGGAGCAATCTTTAAGTCATTCCGACCGAAGCCCGCGGTCTGTTGGGCGTAGTGGAGGAATCTCATCCGTTACTTAATGGCTTTCAAAACTAATCTAGTGATAAATCTTTCCAACAGGGATTAACACTAGTAATTAAATCCAACTTCTTTTCTCTCCTCCATTTTTTGATTTGTTTTTCACGGTCAAGAGCATCATAGATATTGCTAAATATTTCACAGTAAACAAGTCTATAAACTCGGTATCGACCAGTAAATGAGGTTCCATTTTTCGGATTTTTATGTCGTTGAACTCGAGCATAAATGTTATTAGTCACACCTATATAAAGCACTCTTGAAATGCTCGTCATGAAATAGACGTAATAAGCTTTTTGTTTTCGTTGATGATAAGTGTGCATTGTATTTTCAATAAATATGTCTGCTTAAAGGTTTGATCTTTTTAGGGAGGATTCCTTACAAGCCTGGAAGTAAATATATTGATAGAGAGAGACCCGCAGAAACGGATGAGATCCCACGACAAGCTCGGGATGACTAGGAAAATAATTTAGAGATTGAATTGAACTCCTTAAACCTTTTACAACATCTAGGCATAGGGTACTAACTATTCTGAATCTCTGACCCTGCTTCCATAGCTGTGCTGCGGAAGCAATGCTATTAACGATAAGATGCCACTTGTCACATATACTGCCAGCCTATATATTCATACCGATATAATCCAAAAGAACCCAATGAATTTCATTACCCATGCCAAAAGCAAAACTTATTGATATTGCACACGGGCGAAGTGGCGACAAGGGCGACGGCAGCAACGTGGGCATTATTGCACGCCACCCGGATGTCTACCCCTTTTTAAAAGAAAAGCTGACGGCCGATGTCGTAAAGGAACACATGAAGCACATCTGTAAGGGGGATGTGGACCGGTACGAGATGCCTAATATCGGCGCGCTGAACTTTGTGTTGCACCAAAGTCTCGGTGGCGGCGGTACGGTATCCCTTAAATTGGATGCCCAGGGTAAAACCCACGCCTCCCAATTGCTAAGAATGGAAATGGAAGTGCCTCAAGAGCTGATAGAAAAAGTTCGCAAGAGACGGGCTTCCTAAAGTCAGATCGGTTAATTCAGGTAGTGTTTCCGAATTGCCTAACAGTTGAATTAAATAAATTTACGACGTTGCCGTATCTGCCGATAAGAATGTGATAGGTACACGCACCTCAGTCTGTACCCATTTAATCACCATCTCTGTGGAATCGTCGGTTACTTCTTCGAACTGAATGGTAAAGGCTTCGTCCGACTGCTCAGTCTGGTGGGCATCTGCATCGATTCTCATCACATCATTTGAAGAATCATACTCAAAGGCACCCCAAAGTCCCAGCTCGCTGTTAAGTATGATGGTCCAGCTCTCCTCCCCCGGAATGGAAAACAGAGAGTACGTGCCTGCTTCCAGCTGCTCCCCGGAAAAGAGTATATCTTTAGTAGTGGTTATTTCGGTAGCCTCATTGGCTCCTGTCCGCCAAACCTCTCCAAAGGGAACCAACTCACCGAATATTTCTCTACCGCTTTTATAGGGTTGCCCATAGACCACCTTGATATAGGTATCGGCATGTTTAACAGAGGCAATGGCTGTCGGGCTTTTGCGACGTACGGGATCAGGTTCCTTTGGTTGTTTGCTGTTGCAAGAGATAATAGCAAGTGAAACGGCCAGAAGCATGACCAAAAAGCTGTGAAATAATTTCATTAATCCATTGACTATCTAACAGTTAAAAATAGGTTTAGCGACATACTAGCTAAAGAGACTACAATTTAAAAATTACCGACAAATATATTGGTTTTTCCCCTGGTTGGCTCATAGCCTACCCCGACACCAATATCCAAAGCCAGGTTCGATAGTCTGAAACGGGCGCGAATACCGGCACCGATAACCGTCCGGGTTTGATCAAGTGTGATACGACCGGAAGCATCCGCAACGGTATTGGTAAAACCGACCAGGTAAATATTACTCAGGTACAACGGTAACAGCAGCCCCCCGTCATCAGGGAAAATCAAGGGAACTGTATAGCGGGTTCCCAGGCTTAGTGCGTTATTGGCTGTAGGGAATACGGATTCTGAAAAACCATCCGAAACCAAAAACTGGTTATCAAAAACACCGGCTGTTTGTGTAATTCCGAGCAAGCTGACTCTTAGGGATTGGTTCCATTGTTTTAATGGAGACAGGTAGGTATAAAACCCTCCGCGAAGTGCGGTAGGTTTCAGGAATGATTGACGAAACTGTTGGTTGTTTACATTGAATATTAGATCAGTACTGGAAAAATAGTGCTCTATTTCGCCGAATAACACGAGTCCGGTATTCGGCTGAACATCCCGGATATTCTGCTGTAGCTTATACCGAAGGGAGCTGAAAAGGTTGCCTATCGTCAAGTTACCAAAGTCAGAGAAAGCACTTCCGCTCCCTGTTGGCAGGTATCGTATCTGCGAACGCCGAAGTTCGGGTTCAATAGTAAACGAGGAAAAGTAAACATTGCGCTCCAGATTGTAGGTAAGCGGTACGCTCAATGCGAAGCTTCGCTCCTGGCGCACGGCCGGAAGACTGAAATTACCCTGGTCGGAAGAAAAATTTAAGGTACGGAAAGCGGGCTCGCTGAATATGCTTGCCTTAAAACCGGGGTAATAAGTCTTGTTTCGGTAGCTGAAATCATACCAGAGACGCTGTTCATAACCGGTAAGCTCAAGGGAATAGGCTTGATCCTGTATCAGACTCCCACTGTGAAGTGTCGCTCCAATCTGGTAGGAATCGGTACGCCCGACTTCCTCGACTACCGGCAGAACTGCCCGGGGTTTGAGCCATGAAATGCCAGTTTTGTAAGATGACTGCTCCCATTGCTGACTCTCCGTCTCCACCTGTTCACCGAGCTCGGGGCGTTCCATAAAAGCCACTTTATCTTTGTTTGGCTTCCATAAATATGGGTCAACTTCATTGTATACAAAAGATTCCATTTCCAGGACAGCGGGCAGCTGCTCATTTTCTTTTTGGAGAATGAAGGCAATACGTTTCCCATCAGGGCTGTAGGATGCTTCAAAAGCGTTGTAGTTACTCTGTGTCAGTTGAACCAGCTGTTGTTGCTGAAGATCATACTCATAGATCTGCATGGTCCCTGAATGGTCAGAGGTCAGGAGGAGCTTATCACCGTTTTCATGCCAGGAAATATCATAAATAGATCCTTTAGAAAACGCCAAAATCGGGTCTTGTTGAAGGTCTTCCTGAACCGACTGCTCGGAAACCAGCCAAAGCCCCTGTATGCCCCTTTTATTGACAATAACAGCCCACTGGTTGGATTCTTTGGGATTGACTGCTATCTCAATGATTTGATGCGGACCCAAATCGACCATGACCTTGGAGGTTTGCTCTCCGGTGTTAAAACGTATCAGCCGGCTGGATGCGCCTGAGGTCTGCAACGCATAGGTATTTTGTCCGCTTATTTCGGGCGCATATACCCTACCATTTTGAGAAAGCCTTTTTTGACTTTGGTCCTTGAGGTTGACCTCAACTAATTCGGAGAGATAGGTTCGGTCATACAACGCACTGGATCGGTAGTAGGCGTAGGTAATAGTACTCTTGTCATCGGATAGATCATAGAGGTAATCGGTCACCGAGTTGGTGGTGACAAGGCATGTGAGATTTCCGGAGTTCAGGTCGTATGTATAAAACCCGGGGCTCCCATTATAAAAGGAGGCATAGAAAATAAGAGTATTTGGGTCCAGCCATTTTGGTCTGTGCACGGAAGCACCTTGTAATGGAATACCAAGGGTCGGTATAGGCTTTTGGGCTATTGTATCTTTACTTCGTTCTTCCGCTACTGACTTTTCAAATTCATTATATAGCGTAGCCGGCCATTTTCCGGTGGCATGCTTTAAAGCTACACCATATCCCAGGAAGGGCAGGTCAATATAGAAGTTAAGGGCTTTGCGGGTAGTTTCCCTGCCGTAGGTATCTTGGAGCCACCGAGTAAATTCATAACCGCCGATATAGTGCCGGTTGAATGGGCGATTGTGTTCCGGAAAGTGGGACATTTGTCCCATGGTCCACCGCTCCTGACTATCAAAAACAGCGTTGAATTGATTGTAGAAATAGGGATGATTGCCCCTTCCACCATTCGGAGCCACGAATTCTGTTTCATGATATGTGGCAAGACCCTCCGTAATACCGGAAGGAATGGCGCTGTGAAAGGATCGGGCAAGGTCAGGGGAAAATAGGTTTACCAATCCGCCAATACCAAAACCACCCGTGTTGCTGTAATGCAATGCATGCACCAGCTCGTGGGGTTCCACAGCCTCCAGCCAGTTACCTGATTGTGGGTTTAGGGCTTTCCCTTTAATTGGGGGAATCTCGATTTCGGAGCGGAAATGAAACGGCGTCACAAAGCCGTTGGAGCGGTCGTTATAGTTGTTAAGGATAACGGGAAAGTCGGATAATTTCCCGTCAGCCAAATCTTGTACCTTGTTGTATTCGCTTTCCAGGATACGTCCGGTTCGCCAGGCTACAGAGTCTTCACCGGAGGGAAACACGATTTTAAAATGAGGGGTCTCAAGTTGTTGCCACTGCAAGTTGGGCGGGCGATACTGGGTGGGATAAAATTGGGCAGAGGCGGATGCATACAGGAGCAGAAAGAGTAATATACCTGTGATTTTTTTCATGTGAGCCGTTCCACCTGCTTTCAGTCTGTGAATGTTTTTTATCGGATGGCAGCTGTTAAATATATAACAAGAGAATTAACGGGCAAACTAAGTTTCATGGATTACCACTTAGACACTTAGAACATGGAAGCAATCAGCTCTACCCGCGTCTTCCGTGTTCCATTTGGTAGAGGTAACACCTATTTTAGGTAGGATAGAATGTCCCGTAGGGACTTTATCCCGGTAGAAAAAGAAAGCACCTCCAGGTGACTGTGCCGTAGGTACAGCATCTAATTATTCTACCCGTTTAAACACATACCGTTCATCATATTTGATTCCATGCGAATTCAATAGATTAAGATATTCTTCCTGAAAGCTTAACTTCCTATGATGTTTCTCCTGTTTCTGAATATATTTAATCACCCTAGGCAGCTGAGACTTAGAATAAGAAAAGGCGCCGTATCCTGACTGCCATGAAAACTTATGACCCGAATACCCTTTCTTATTGATCCATTTAGATGAATCTTGTTTGACGATTTTGATCAAATCTGAAATGGACTGAGCGGGTCGCATTCCGATCAGGATATGAATGTGATCCGGCATGCCATTAATCTGTAACACCTTGTGAGAATGATTTTGCACAATGCCGGTTATGTATCGGTACAATTCTTCCTTCCAAGGGTCTTTAATCAGACTTTTTCGGTTTTGAACAGCAAATACAGCTTGTATATGAATTTGTGTGTAGGTATTGGCCATATTGCTATTTATATGTTGTACCTAGCGGCACAAGGATTTTTAGGTTTGATATTTTCTACCGGCATTAGGTCCCTATGGGACTTAGAAGAAGTGTGTTTTAATTATCTCTTCTTGACTTTTTTAGTTTTCTAATTTCTTTGCCTAAGAAGCTATTATTAATGTACTTATAATAAATATATAACAATAGAGTCAGCGGACAAATTAAGAAAGCCGTGGCTATCAGCTATACCGGTGTCTTCCGTGTTCCATTAAGTAGCGGCATTTGATGCGGGTAGGTTAAACCCCGTAGCCCGAGAGATAGGAATAAAAAGCCCAGAAGTGTGAAAAGGTACCGGCCAGAACAAAGAGGTGCCAGATTTCATGATGTCCGAACCAGTTGGGTATGGGGTTCGGTTTTTCCAGTCCGTAAATAATGGCACCCAGCGAGTAAGCCAGGCCGCCCGCGATAATCCATCCCAAGAAGGCCGCAGGCAGCTTTTCAAACAGGGTGGGAAACAAAATGACACCCATCCAACCCATACCTAGGTAAAGGAGCGTGGAGATCCAGCGAGGCGTTTTCATATACAAAAACTTCTTTATGATGCCCAGCAGTGCAAGGCTCCAGACGGTGATAAAGATACCCCATTTCCAATTTCCTTCGAGTACAATCAAGCATATAGGAGTATAGGAACCGGCTATCAACACATAGATCATGCTGTGGTCAAGCTTCTGAAAAAACTTAAGTGCTTTTTCCCTGACGGGCAGAGAATGGTATAACGAGCTGGAAGTATAGAGCAGCACCATACTCGCACCGAAGATGGAAAAGGCTACAATATGGCTGATGGAATCCTGTAAAACGGCTTCATATAATAGTGCAATGAGACCAACTACAGCCAGAATAGCTCCCAGGCCGTGGGTTAAACCGTTGACAGGTTCTCTTATGTAGCGTTGTATTTTCGAAAGATTATGTTTTGTCATGTTGAGAAGATAACGCAGCAAAGGGTAATAAAATTCTTTTTTCAGAAATATTAATTGAGATTAGAAAAATTTATGTTCTCTTTTGATGAACAAAGGGCAATGAAAGTCCAAGTTGCCAACAAAAAGAACCTACTTTTTTGGCATTGATTGATATCGAACTATACGTCAAAATAACCTGAAGACTTAGAATATGATGAATTTCCGTAACAGCGTACTCATTACCCTATTTTTAACAATGGTAGTGGCAGGGTGCTCTCAGAGCACCAATCAGCAGCAAGCAGCCGGCAGCGAAACGACCGTTAGTGAGGGCATGCTGCAGCATAATGTGTTTTTCTATCTTAAAGATGATGTGACGACAGATCAGAGAGCACAATTCGAAGAAGGACTGAAGATACTATTGGCTATTGATGAGGTGTACGACTACCAGATCGGTATACCGGGAGATACGGAACAGCGGGATGTAACAGACCACTCTTTTGGATATTCGTTCTCCTCATGGTTTGAGAACCTGGAAGATTACCAGGTCTATGCCGAACATCCGGTTCATTTGGAGTTTATTGATGAGTATGAAGATCTATGGGCGGAAGTTCGAGTATATGATTCGGAAGTAATCGCTACCAAAGAGTAAGAATTATTGTTAACTCTTTGGGGATAAGCTTTAAGATTTTATAAGTAGAGTCTAAACAGTATGTGTGGAAGATATACGCTCAAGGAAAATAAAGAGAAACTGGAAGAGTGGTTCGATGCCGATGGCGAAGAACTGGATCGTCTTAACCCAAACTATAATGTGGCTCCCTCACAAAGCATGCCTGTTGTCGGTCAGAACAGAGATGGAAATAGAAGCCTGAAGCCTTTCCGGTGGGGCTTGCTGCCATTTTGGGTAAAAGAGAAAAACGTGGGTTATAGCATGATCAACGCCCGCGCGGAGACACTGGATAGCAAGAAATCCTTTAAACCCTATTTTGAAAAGCAGCGTTGCCTGGTGCCGGCTTCGGGTTTTTATGAATGGAAAGGTGAAAAGGGTAATAAAACACCGCACTACATCTATCCGACCCACGAACCGTTGTTTGCATTTGCAGGTCTGTATAGTATGTGGGACTCCCCGGACGGAAAGGAAAAAATTCCCACCTATACTATCGTTACTACCGATGCCAATGAAAAGATGAAAGAACTGCACAACCGCATGCCTGCCATGTTACTTAAGGAGGAGTGGGAGGATTGGTTAAATCCGAATAATCACGATACCAAAGCACTTAAGGAATTACTTAAGCCCTTTCCGGATGATGCCATAGATTTCTACCCGGTGAGTAAAAAGGTCGGTAATGTGAAGAATAATTCAGAGGACCTGATCCAGCCTGAGCAGTAGGTGAAGTTATTTACTAGGCGGGATGGCATTTAATTACCTCTGAGCCTCAAGCCCGATGAACTCCGATTCTTGCCTGGCATTCCAGAAGTTCACTGTCTTAATTATTAGGCTGAACATTAAGCAACAGACCGTTGGCATCACCTCCCGATAAAACGACGTCCTGTTCAATGGCCAGGGGACTTTTCCCAAATTTGCTATAAGATGCCTTTTGGGTATAGATGTCATCACACAAGTTTGAGTCAAAATAGAACTGGGTAGTGAGTTGTTCGTCTTCGCTAACCATGATTTTAGCATGTATATGGGGCACCCTGCCTACATACCATCCCGGGAAAATAGTTTCAAATTGCACCCACCCGTCTGCGTCTGTTCTTTGAAGTCCACGAAGAAACCGGGTTTCATTGACCGGATCAACATGGTATACCCCGTTTTTATCTTCACCTTCCCTAAGCAAGAAGATAAAGGTTTTCCACTCATCTCGGGTTATCTCTTCGGGATATCCGCTGTAGGTACCTTCTGCATCACAATGCCAGATTTCTACCACGGCACCTTCAACCGGGGTACAATTCGGATGCCGGTTTACCTGCAGCCGCAAAGTAAGCTTTTGTCCATCCCGGTCTTCAGAAATATTAACCCTTTCGGGTGAAGGATAATAAAAGGGGCCTTCAGTCTGTCCTGAAGTTAAGATACACAGGTCCTCGCTGCCGGAAGGTGCATTGGTAAGTTTTGCCGGATCGAAGTCTCCTGTAAAAATCAGGTTTCTTATAATCGGTTTTCTGAAAAACCAGGTGGCAAGTGCCCCGGTCCCTAATGTACCAAGCCCCATCAGAAACCTTTTTCTGGTAGTTTTTTTCATACTATCCCCATCTAGATTTGTGACTTATTGATCCGGAATATGGAGAAATCGATACAAATTAAAAATTAAAGTTACAGCTAAAGTCAATGTTATCAGACGTATGAAGACTTTATTGACAAGTGCTTCATACGGTTTGGTAGGCAAAGCTATAGTTTTAGCCGGTGTTTGTATTCCTCTTCAAAGGCTATATGAACCGACCAAAAACCTTTGGGTTCCACCCCCTCCAAGCGGTTAGTGAGAATATTAAGATGGGTATGCCACCCTGCTGCAATACCTATTAGCTGTTCGGGATCGTCTCCAATTTTTCTATGCGTCAATACTAACCTGACTTTATCTGCTTCCTCAGTAAGCTCAAAGGTGACCTCGGAATCGGTACCCGATGCTTCCCCCCAGGTATAACTTAAAAGGTAGGGTGGGTCATAATTCGTAATGGTCCCCTGCATGGTACTAACCTCGCCGAAATCTTTATATTTATCCGGAATAGGATCCGGGTGTTTTGAAAGGTTATCATGTTTGAATATTAATTCTACAGTACCGCCTACACGAGAGTCCATCTTTCCCGAAGCCAGCCACTTTCCACGTTTATCAGAGTCGGTTAAGTAATCCCATACCCTTTCAATGGGTCTGGGAAGCAGCCTTTCAAATCGAATTGTTTCGGTCTCAATCATCTCACCGTAAGAGTCCGCTGCATGCGCTTTTTTCTTGTTATCATCCATTGGTATCCTCCACCCGCTTTATTTGGTTTTATCTTCCTTAAGTAACGATGCCTCAAGGGCGTCCAGTTTGCTATTCCAGAACACCCGGTACTGATTCACCCACTCAGCCAGCTCTTTCAGTTTCCGGACATCAGTTCTGCAGAGACGTTTTCTTCCTTTCTCCTTTATGGTCAATACCCCGCATTCATCCAATATTTTCAGGTGCTTTGAGATGGCGGGTCTGCTAATGGCAAAATTGCCCGCAATTTCATTGACCGATAGATATTGACCGGCCAAAAGGTCGATGATCTCTCTTCGGGTCGGGTCTGCCACAGCCTGGAAAACGTCTCTTTGCATGCTATTATACATTTTTGGTAATATGTAACTGTTTGGTTACCAATATAAGTGTAACTAATCAGTTACACAATAGGATAATTGAAAATACCTTGAAATAATGGTGTTTCAGGAGCGTATTGTGCCGTGGGCTCACGGGGAGGGATATTAATTATTTAGGCAAAAGATCAGCCGTACTGCAGTTGCCAATATATGTATAGCAGCGCAAAGCCGGTCAGGAATACAAGTCCGCCTCGGCTAAGCCAACGAAGCCAAGGCTTGGGTACACAGTGTTCCGGCATGTGATCGGCAGTGACAAGCTTATAATTGATATAGGCAAGCACCGGCGCGGTGAGGAATGATAACGTGGTGGCCAGATCTACCATCAGGGTAAACCGGTCTCCCATAAAATAGAGCACACCCAGTGATAATAGCGAGATTACAATCAGCAGAGAACGGTAAAGCAGAATGTCGTCTTTGGTCGAAAAACTATTGGGTATCATAACTTCCAGCATGCGCCGCGAAACCCTTGGATAAGCGTCGGTCACGGTCAGGGTGGTGCTGAACATGGTGGTAAAGGCGCAAATGATGATGACCGGATAAGCCCATTGTCCAAGGCTCGAGGTATATAAGCTGATCAACTGACTCGAGAATACGGTACCGCTTGAGGCATACTCCTCACCGCTTCCGAACATGACGAGGGCCCCAAGAAACAGAAAGCCGAGTGCGAGAACAGCTGCCCCGATGTAGCCGATGTTGAAATCAATCAGACTTTCCCTGAGTTTGGGCTGGTACTTGGTTTGTTTCACCCGTTCCAGCGACCAAAGCGAGTGCCAGGCGGCAGCATCAATAGGTATGGGCATCCAACCCATCAGGGCAATCAAAAAGGATACACCTGCTACATTCCAAATAGAAGGTGTTAGGTTTGCAGGCATGGCATGCTGTTCTCCCTGCAGCAGCGCCGCTCCCACAGCTATTACAGTAGAGACCGCAAGGACTACCATGATCAACTTTATGGCCCCGTCAAGAGCAGAATACTGTCCCGATAACAGCAAAAGGATACAAATTGCCAATATGATGGCGCTCCAGGCAAGGGGTGACAGTGCAATACCGGTAAGCTCCGCCGCAAGGCTTGCGGTTACTACGGTGACTGCAGCCTGTACGGCAAACATGGTTCCGATGGTAAAGACAATGAATATTCCGATTGCCCATTTACCCAGGCGCTTATAGCCTTCTATCATACTCTCTCCGGTTGCTATCGCATAACGCGGACCGTATTCGAGAAATGGGTATTTAAAGATGTTGGCGAGGACAACGGCCCAGACCATTGCAAATCCGAATGTAGCGCCGGCGCGGGTAGATTGTACAAGATGTGATACTCCGATAGCAGCTGCGGCCATCAATAGACCCGGTCCGAGGCTCTGTTTTATTCCATCCCAACTATGTGACTTCTCTGCTTCTTCTGAGCTGTGCATTATCCCCTTCTTTTTGTTGACAAAAAATATATACTGATTTTTGGGATCAATATAAACCGGCCTGCAAGGCTTTACCTGCTATCTTCAAAAATTGTAAATGGTTTTCGAATCTTAAGTGAATTTTTGTTGTTTAAAAATTTACATTGGGATCTTAAATAATAATTATTTGGAGGTCTATATGATTACCCGTGAAACCATTTTAAGCCTTATTGAAAAAGCTGGGAATCCAAGCATATCCATTTTTCTTCCCACGCATGAAAAAGGTGAAGAAGTACAACAAGACCCAATACGTTTTAAGAATTTACTGAAGCAAGCCGAGCAGGAATTAAGAGAGTATGAAGTCAAGCAGTCTAAGATTGATGAACTTCTGAAAGAGCCCAAGAAATTATTGGATCAGCCGATCTTCTGGCAGCATGCCGACAAAGGATTGGCCGTGTTTATTACTGAAGACAGTTTTGAGTATTTTCGGGTACCGCTCGACTTTAAGGAGCAGGTGCTGGTAGACAATCATTTCTTAATTACTCCCTTAATCCCGATGATTACCCTCGACGGGTCGTTTACCGTACTCTGCCTCAGCCAGAAAGAAGTCAGGTTGTTACGCTGTACACGCATATCCGTAAACACTATTTATCTGGAGGATGCTCCTGTCAGCCTGGATGAATATCTGAAATATGATGTGAATGAACCTCATTTACAGCACCATTCGGGTCAGGGTAAGGGAAATGCAATTTTCCACGGACAAGGCGGCAGCTCTGATACCGATACCAGGGAAGTTCAAAACTACCTCAAGGCCATTGAAAGTGAAGTGACCTCCATTATGAGAAAGAGGAGAGACCCGCTTATTTTGGCCGGGGTGGATGAGGCTATGGCAGAATACAGAAAAGTAAACCACTATAGTCGACTTATGGATCAGTCAATAAGCGGCAACCCGGATCCAAAATCCGACGTAGAGATCAAGGATGAAGCTTGGGAGATCATTAAGTCATACTTCCTGGAAGATATGTATAATGATATCAGCCGCTATTCCGACCTGATTGGCAGCGATAAACAGACAGACAACTTATCGCAAATTGTAGAGGGGGCCTATTACGGAAAGGTTGACTCTCTGTTTGTTACCATCGGAGAGCAGAGTTGGGGCTGGTTTGACAAGGATAAAGATACCGTTCATCACAGCAGTAAGAAGCAAAACGGTGAACATGACTTAATCAACGCTGCGGCAATTAAGACGCTCTCCCAGGGTGGAAACGTCTATGCTCTTGAAAAAGAAGATATGCCGCAAACTTCAACGGTGGCGGCCATTTTCCGTTACTGATATCAGTTTGTAGTTCCTCTCAAAAGAAACCAACAAAGGCACCGGTCATCCGGTGCCTTTCTGTTTTTAAAAGATTTTTCAAACACTTTCTTTACTATAAGCCATTATATGGCCTTATTTAGCCAAGGATTAAAACCAATTACAAGCAGCTATTTATGTTACGATTTAAGTGTATACTAGTTACCCTATTATTCCTGATTTCATTTTCTGCCGGTGCCCAAAACCCATCCGATGGCGTTGCAGAAATGGATTATTATTTACCGCAAGATGTCAGCTACGACAGCAACATACCTACTCCTGAAGAAGTGATCGGGATGGTGCCGGGAGAATGGCATGTGAGGCATGACCAGCTTCTGAAGTATATGAGAACTCTGGCAGATGCATCTGAACGGATCACCATCACTGAGTTCGGTAAAACTTATGAAGATCGGGATCTGGTGTATCTTACCGTTACCTCGACTTCAAATCACGGCAACCTTGAACAGATCAGGCAGAATCATCTGGCATTGTCCGATCCGTCTCAGTCGGCTAACCTAAATACCGAAAACATGCCTATCGTGCTCTATATGGGTTACAGTATCCACGGAAATGAGCCCAGTGGCTCCAATGCCTCGATGCTGGTTGCCTATCATCTGGCTGCAGCCCAGGGTGAAGAGATGGACGACCTGCTGAATAATTCGGTAATATTGCTGGACCCCAGTTTAAATCCTGACGGACTGAACCGTTTTGCCGGTTGGGCTAATACACATAAAAGCAAAAACCTGGTTTCGGACCCCAACAGTATGGAGCTGAATGAAAACTGGCCGGGCGGAAGGACCAATCATTACTGGTTTGACCTTAACAGGGATTGGATGTTGGTTCAGCATCCTGAAAGCCAGGGACGTATCAACACTTTTCATAACTGGAAGCCCAATATCCTTACGGATCATCACGAAATGGGGAGCAACGCTACCTTTTTCTTTCAACCGGGCGTTCAGTCACGAACCCACCCACTGACCCTTCAGCAAAACCAGAATCTGACCAAGGCGATGGCAGAGTACCACGCAGACTTTCTGGATGAAGAGCAGCGTCTCTACTATTCTGAAGAGGGTTTTGATGATTTCTATTACGGAAAGGGTTCGACTTATCCCGATATCAATGGTGGAGTTGGGATCCTGTTTGAGCAGGCCAGCTCGAGGGGTCATGCCCAGCAGACTATCCATGGGGTACTCAAGTTTCCTTATACCATTAAGAACCAGTTCATAACTTCTCTTTCCACACTGGCTTCAGCACAGGGTTTACGAACGGAGTTTCTCAATTACCAGCGTGACTTTTTTCGTCAGGCTCAGGAGCAGGCCTCCAATAGCGCCGTCAAAGGATATGTGTACGGTATTTCAAATGATCGGGCCCGAACCTATCATTTCACCGAAATGCTAAGAAGGCATAATATTGAAGTCTACAACCTGGCTCGAAACCTAGAAGCCGACGGGGAGCAATTTGAGAGCGGTTCTGCCTTTGTAGTTCCCTCAGACCAAAAACAGTACAAATTTATTGAGGCGCTTTTTGAAAGAAGAACCACTTTCACTGACAGTCTCTTTTATGATGTTTCCACTTGGACCATGCCATATGCTTACAATCTGCCTTTTGCTGAGTTGGGCAGCAGGGAGTTTAACCGAAACCTGCTGGGTGCCCGGGTAGAGGGAGTACCCGAAATGCCAAAAGGCGAGGTCGTGGGCGGACGCAGCGATTACGCTTATTTATTTGAATGGGATGGCTACTATGCCCCTCGGGCTCTGAATCGAATATTGGACCGAGGCGTGAGTGCAAAAGTAGCAGCAGAGCCTTTTACAGCAATAGTTTCTGAAGGTACCAGAGAATTTGATTACGGTACCATACTGGTACCGATGGGTCCGCAAGAGGTAGATGCCGAAACCATTCATGAGCTGGTTGAACAGGCTGCAGCAGATGATGCATTAACAGTTTATTCTGTAGAAACAGGTTTGACCCCCTCAGGAATAGATCTAGGCAGCCGCACCTTTGAAAATCTTGAGAAGCCGAATGTAGCGATCATCGCCGGCGACGGCACCAGCAGTTACGAAGTTGGTGAAGCCTGGCACCTGCTCGACCAGCGTTATGCCATGACCCCCACATTGATTACCAAAGACCGGTTCCGTTATGGTGATATCAGCAAGTACAACGTCATTGTGATGGTAAGCGGAGGATATAACGATATGTCCGACTCTTCCGTAGAAAAACTGAAAAACTGGGTCAGGGAAGGCGGCACGCTGATAGCTACCAAATATGCTATCAACTGGGCCAAAAGCAATGAATTGGCGAACATTACCTTCTTGGGAGAGGGTGAAGAGGAGGATGAGAACGAAGAGGTTGAGACCCGCCCCTATGCCGATCGAAGTGCGGCGCAAGGTGCCCAGTATATCGGTGGTTCTATCTTCAATACCAAGCTTGACCTGACGCACCCATTAGGCTATGGATATAACGATGATGACTTAACAATATTCCGAAACAGCACCCTGTTTATGGAAAAAGCGGAAAATCCATACGCCACTCCCCTTTACTACACCGATGAGCCATTGGCGAGCGGCTATATTTCGGATGAGAATATGGAAAAACTGAAAGGCACGGCTGCCATAGTAGTAAGTCGTTTTGGCGGGGGCAAGGTCATAACCATGACTGATAATCCGAATTTCAGGGCGTTCTGGTACGGCACCAATAAGCTGTTTATGAATGCCATCTTCTTCGGACAGACTATCAGCGGTGGTTCGGCTAACTGACAACAGATCTATCTAACAAAGTTGTAGTACACCTTGGAGGTGTACTACAACTGATTTGCGTTTTTTTACCTATTCCGAGTAGGTTTGCTCTATCTCTTTCAACTTGGCATCAATCATTTCCCTGGAATACCAACGACCCTGTACCATGACACCTGCATGATTTTTCAGGTGATCAAGATCATTCAAGGGGTTGGCATTGAGCAGTAACAGGTCAGCACGTTGCCCCTTTGCTACGGTACCAAAGGTGTCTTCATTTTTAAAATATTCCCCGACATTCACCGTGCCGCTTTTCAGAATTTCATAGGGGCTCATACCTGCCGCTTCCATGTGGGGCAACTCCCTGTGGATGGAGAATCCCGGAACGCTGAACAATTGAGGAGCGTCGGTACCCATTAAAATACGTACATTGCGCCGATTCATCTCTGCCAAGAGCTTGCGTCGCCATTCAGCCTCTTTCAGGGCTTGCTCTCGTTCGCTTTCCGTTTGCTCCTCCATCTGCCTTGAAGCATATCCAAAATAGTTTTTACGGAGGGCAGTAGGTATATATTTCAACTCATCATACTGTTGCATAGCCTCGAAGTCGGCAGCGCCTATCACTGTTTCCCACAGAGCCTGCGTAGGTACAATCCATACTTCGGCTTCTATGGTTTTGGAAATAATTTGCTGCATGCGACTCTCCCATTCCGGCTGCTCATACTGTTGCAGCCACCGGTAGTAGCCGTCGATATGATCCATTGTCTCCTGACCCATCTCTAGGGCATGCTCTATACCGACATCCTCGGGTACATGTCCGCCAAAACGTATATCCAGGCTATTTGCAGTTTCTGCCATGGCATCATATTCAGCGCGGGTAAGTCCGGGATGTATTTTCAAAAGGTCCCACCCCTCTTCACTTTGGGTTTTAACTTTTTCTCTGGCCTGCCGCGGAGAATCAATGGAGTTGCCATTAAAGCTGGGTCCGGCCAGGTAGAGGTTCGGCCCGATCATCTCTCCGTTGTTTACCTTCTCTTTCAGTTCAAGCTGGTTCGGCCAACCAAGCATGCCTCGGACGGTAGTAATTCCCGCAGCCACGTAAAGAAACAATGTGTGTTCTACATATTGATCCGTAAAGTAGGAAGGTGCATTGGCGGGAGGATCTGTAGGTGGAACATGTCCGTGCATTTCTGCCAGTCCGGGCATCAGGAATTTGCCGTTGCCATTAATAACGGTGGTTTCTTCGTTTACCGAAATATCTTGAGCCGGTCCAACCTCTAAAATACGATCCCCTTCCACAATGACGGTATAGTTCTCCAGCAGTTCATCGCCGGTCATAGGGATTACCGTAATATCGGTAAAAGCGGTTCTCTGGGCAGTGCACTGGAAGATTAAAATAAAGAGCAGGGAAAAAAGAGAAATGAAATATTTCATAGCAGGCCAAATTGGTTGTTAAGAACTGCTATAAATAAAGCACAAAGAGGGGGACTAAAACAAGAAAATTAAGGTATTATCCTATAAAGTGTAGAACACCTCCGAGGTGTCCTACACTATCTTAAAGTTTATAGTGCATTTTGAATCTTATCCGTGAAGTCAAGCTTTTCCCATGGGAACTCTTCCCTGCCGAAGTGGCCGTAAGCAGCAGTCTTCTGATAGATCGGACGCTTGAGCTTGAATCGATCAATAATTCCTGCAGGGGTGCAGTCGAAGGTTCGCTGTATTGCGTCTGCCAGCTCCATATCTTTAACCTTGCCGGTTCCATAGGTATTGACGTTGATAGATACCGGTTCCGCAATTCCAATTGCGTAAGCCAGCTGTATCAGGCACTCATCTGCCAGGTCTGCAGCTACGATGTTTTTGGCAATGTGACGTGCAGCGTACGCCGCGCTGCGGTCAACCTTGGAAGGGTCCTTGCCGGAAAAGGCTCCGCCACCGTGTCCTCCTCTTCCGCCGTAAGTATCGACAATAATCTTTCTGCCGGTCAGTCCGGTATCCCCGTGCGGGCCGCCAATAACAAACTTGCCGGTCGGATTTACATGGAAAATAGTTTTAGGATCCATCAACTCCTCAGGGATGATCTCCGGGATCAGATGCTTTTTGAGGTCATCCTTAATTTTGGACTGGTCGACTCCTTCATCATGCTGGGTGGATATTACGATAGTATCCACACGTTTTGGTTTGCCGTTATCATCGTACTCAACCGTTACCTGGCTTTTGCTGTCAGGAGCAAGGTAAGGCATCAGCGTAGTATTTTTACGGATGTGTGCCAGCTCCCTGAGCAGGTCATGAGAATACTGAAGAGTCATAGGCATCAGCGTATCGGTTTCACGACAGGCATATCCAAACATCATGCCTTGGTCTCCGGCCCCCATCTTCTTGCTTTCCCCTTCATCCACTCCCTGGGCAATATCTGCACTTTGCTGGTGAATAGTAGTCAAAACACCGCAAGACTCGGAGTCAAAACGATATGAATTCTTGGTATAGCCGATGTCATGGATAACCTTTCGAGCTATCTCCTGTACATCTACATAGGCGTCTGTAGTTACCTCCCCGGAAATTACAGCCAGGCCGGTGGTGACGAGTGTCTCTACGGCAACTCTTGAATCAGCATCCTGCTCGAGCATGGCATCCAGGATAGCATCGGAAATTTGATCGGAAATTTTATCAGGATGTCCTTCAGATACGGACTCGGAAGTGAAAAGATGTTTCATGAAAATAAGAAGTTCAATTAATATAGTTTAGCGGCACTGAAGCTAAGAAAAAAAGAACATAGTTAACACCAAAATCAGCCAATATCCCGGGGCAAAATACTAGTCAAAAAAACCGGGTGCCTCCTGTTCGGGATCTACTCCCAGGTATTGAAAAGCCTTACGGGTGGCAATGCGGCCTTTTGGGGTTCGTTGCAGAAAACCTTCTTTGATCAAATAGGGTTCATAAACTTCCTCGATGGTGCCTTTGTCTTCTCCGACTGCCACACCCAGGGTACCCAGACCTACCGGACCACCTGAGTAATTCTCTATGATAGCCCGAAGGATTCGGATATCCATCTCGTCGAATCCGTTTTGGTCAACATCCAGTGCATTCAGGGCTTTATCGGCAATGGCATCGGTTATGGTATCCATATCTTCTACCTGGGCAAAGTCTCGAGTCCGGCGCAACAGTTTGTTTACAATTCGAGGTGTACCCCGGCTCCGGCGTGCTATTTCATGCGCACCCGTTTCTGTGATTCCCATATTCAGGATGGCGGCCGTTCTTAGAGCTATTCGCTGTAGCAGTTCCACATCATAGTAGTCAAGCCGCATATCAATGCCGAAACGAGCTCGTAAAGGGGCGGTCAGCAGACCTTTTCGCGTAGTTGCGCCCACCAGTGTGAAATGGTTAAGGTCAATCTGTATACTGCGCGCATTCGGCCCGGAGTCGATCACAATATCTAGCTTATAATCTTCCATTGCCGAGTAGAGGTACTCTTCGATCACCGGATTCAATCGATGTATCTCATCAATAAAAATAACATCGCCCTCGTCCAGATTGGTCAGCATTCCCGCAAGGTCACCGGGCTTTTCAAGAACAGGCCCGGTAGTAGGTTTGATTTGCACGCCCATCTCATGGGCAATGATATGTGCCAGGGTCGTTTTTCCCAGGCCGGGAGGCCCTGATAAGATTACGTGATCCAGAGCCTCACCCCGCTTTTTGGCTGCCTGTATGAATACAGACAGATTCCTAAGCACTTTCTGTTGGCCTATGAACTCTTCAATGCTTTTAGGCCTAACCGTCTGCTCGAAGGCTTCGTCGTTATTGGAGGCGTCTAACAATGGGTTTTGCACGATAACTGCTGATAATGAGTAATGACAATCGTTGGGTCAAAAGTAACTCATTATTTCCAAACAATCGAAGTGCTTTGTGACTCAATGTTTATAACGGGCGTCTTAATATTCGGGGTCGGTTATGCCCAGTTCTTCGTCCAGTTTTTCAAGAAGCCTTTCGGCAGGATTTTTGTAAATACCATTCATACGATAGGCACTGAGAATGGCCTCTCTTCCGTCTTTGAAACGGTCCATGTTCACATAAGAATTTCCGAGATACCAGAATGCTTTTTCTTCAAGTATACGATCATCGCGGACATTTTGAATGGCATTTTCAAATGCACCGGAGGCCTCATCATAATTCTCGCGATTATAATGTATGATACCCAGGTTTAAATAGGCCATGGATACATTAGGCGCATTCTTATAGTTCTCAATAATATTATTATAGAAACCCAGTGCTTCTTCAACCTCTCCGGAAATGGCAGCTTTGAATCCAAGATTCAATAGCGAATCGATACCTGTAATTTCTGTATCCTGCGAGCGCATAACTTCCGGGGAAGCCAGGTTTTCCACAATATTGATTTCACCAAGCGTCAGCTCCTGAAGGCTCTTTTCTTGTTCACTCTGTATATAAGATATAGAAATAATGAGTATTGCCACCGATGCAGCTGCTGCCATCCATTTCAAAAGAGGACTAAACTTTCTTTTTCTTTTCGTCTCTTTCTGCTTACCGGAAGGAGACGGCGCTTTTTGTCCGTTATTTGCATCCTGCTCTTCTATGATGCGTTTAATATACAGTTCTGTTTCCAGCAGCTCGATATAATCGGGCCTAAACAATAACGCTTTCCATAAATCTTCTGATTCCTGCGCAGAAAGTTGTCCTTTAATGTAAGCGTCAATTTGTTTTTCAAGATTTAAATCTCTTGAATTTTCCATATGTAGGGGTCAGCATTTAAGTTTATTAAGCTGCAATTACAGCAACCAATGTTAATTGCACTGTATGTATGACCGACGAGATGGGCATTCCTTACAATTAAAGTTCACTTTTTTTCTTATAGCAATCATTTAATTTGCTTATGATTCGGTGTTTTCGAGTCCAGGTGTTGCTGACACTCAAATCGAAGTGTTTTGCCACCTTTTCTGCTTCGGCTCCGGGGTTCTGAAACCAGTACCGCATAAAATCCTGATATTCCTTCTTTAATTGCCTTAAACACCACTCAAGGATACGTTTTCTCTCTTTATCCAGCAGGTTCAGCAGTTGCTCTGCGGAGGAATAATTGCGGTCGGGTACCTCCTCATAATTTTCTTCTTTCATCTTCTCTTTCATCTTGAGATAATTATTCCGGCAGGAGGTCATGATATAAGAAAGGACTTTGTCGGTATCTCTAAGCTTGTCTTGCTTGATGATTTCAATACACTGTAAAATTGTTTCTTGTGCGCAATCTTCGGCATCAGACTTCGATGCGTTCATATGGATGCTTAAGAAGCGCTTGAGGCGAGGCACAAGCTTTTGCATCATTTCATTGACTCTTGATGAGTCATTTTCCCTAATGGCTTTAGCCAGTTCCGAATATTCCATGTACTATATGTTAAGCCAACAACTTTAATATTCTATTTATAACATTTTTAGCGATTCCTTACAATAGGTGATATCGCCAAAAATTGGCTATTAAAACATTATTTAATTTCTTTTCTTATCAATAGAGCATTAATATCAGTTCTCAGACTCCTTGACAATCCCATTGCATGTACCGTGTAAAACTTAAAAACTTCGAAGGCCCTCTCGATTTACTGCTCTTCTTTATAAAAAGAGATGAGCTGGATATATATAATATCCCAATATCGTATATCACGGAGCAATTTCTGGAATACATCCGCCTTATGGAAGAGCTGGATCTGGATGTTGCTAGCGAGTTCATTCTCATGGCCAGCATGCTTATGTCGATCAAGGCGAAGATGATGCTTCCTAAAGAAGACTCCGATGATGACGAGATGGATGAGAATGATCCGCGTTACGCCCTCGTTCAGCGGCTGCTTGAGTACAAGAGGTACAAAGAGATGGCCGAAAAGATGAGCGATATTGAGGATGAGAGCCAGAAAAGGTACTACCGTCGGCACTACGAAGTAGACCAGGTCAAGAAACAAGCCAGCGGGGAAGCTCTTCAGGATGTCACTATGTTTGACCTGATGGCAGCCTTTAAAAAGGTTCTATCCGATATCAAAAAACAGAACCTGGTGCACCATGTTGAAAAGATAAGTGTAACAATAGAGCAACAGACCGAATACGTTCTGGAACGGCTGCATAAGGGCGGGAGAACGGCTTTTCGCAAGATTTGCATGGAATTGAATAACAGGGCGAAGGTTGTAGTCACCTTTCTTGCAATACTAGAGATGCTTAAGGAACAACAGATAAATCTGTACGTAGAGAATGACGATCCCACAGACTTTTACCTGGACCTGAAACCCGTCGATGAAATTATTGGCAGCTCACCTGCACAAAAAGAGAGCGAGCTCTAATAATCCTATTTTATAAAAGCACAGATTGTAATATGAAACTACTTTACCTGGTTATATGTATGGCCATTGGCTGCAGTTCATCCGGCAATTCCGCAGTTAGCGACTCCAGTGCAGTCAAAGAAACCTCAACCGATACAGAGACCCTGATCTCATTTCAGGACAGGATAACCGTACCCTACCTGAGAACACATCTTTCAGTTTTGGCAGCCGACTCCATGGAAGGTAGAGAGACCGGAACACGTGGGCAGATTATGGCAGCGGAGTATTTGGCTGAACAGTATAAAAGTATGGGACTGAAACCGGTCGGTGATAACGATACCTACTATCAAAACTTTGACCTTTCGGCTACTAAAAGAGATAGTACGGTTTTCAAAACCTACAAGATGGAAGACGGGCAGAAAGTACTTATTGAACGTTCTGTGGAAAGCCTGGATAAAATTGCTTCTTACATTCGTTCATACGGTGGCAGCGATTCACTGAGTGGCGAAATCGTCTTTGCGGGGTTCGGAGTAAACGACCCGGCAAATAATGTCGCTCACCTCGAAGGTATGGATCTCTCCGGAAAATGGGTGATGATTTTTGAAGAGATACCACATTTTAGCGACGGCGATACCCTTATTGACCCTGCAATTGACGGCCGACGGAGACTTGCTTCGATTGTCGAACAAAAAGGGGCGGAAGGCTTGCTTTTGATTCGTGACATGAGCCGAACAGAATTTCAGGATCTTGCGAGGCGAATTCAGCCGATTTATAATAATCCGTCATCCATGACCCTGGATTATTTAAACCGGGGCTCACAAGGCGGCTTCAGTAAAGGCTATACGGTAATCAATCCTGAAATGGCCGCAAGAATACTGGACTTGACGGAATCCAAAGATCTGGCCTCTCTCAAAACCAATCTGATAGATACCATAACGGAGTTCTCACCTGTGGAAACAGGCTATGCGTTGAGCCAGACGCCGTACACCAGCAAACCTAAATTAGCAACTGAAAACGTACTTGCTCTGCTCGAAGGTGGAGATCCCGAACTAAAGGATGAAGTTGTAGTGCTCACTTCGCACTATGACCATGTAGGCATAGGAAGGCCCGACAGTACCGGGGATCGTATCTATAACGGGGCCGATGACGACGGAAGCGGTACGGTTGCCATTTTGAATATTGCGAAGGCACTTACCGAGGCCAAAGAAAACGGCTATCTTCCCAGACGAAGCATTCTATTTCTGAATGTGACAGGTGAGGAGAAAGGCCTGTTAGGTTCAAGATATTACTCGGATCATCCTGTGATCCCGATTGAGAAGACGGTTGCCAACATCAATACCGATATGATCGGACGAATAGATGCAAGACATGAGAAAATGGGTCAGGAGAACTACAGCTACATTATTGGGGGTAAAATCATCTCTTCGCAGCTTGACAGCCTGCTTGAGGTAGCCAATAAGCAATCGGGAAATATTGAGTTGAGTAGCCGCTATAATGATCTGGAAGATCCCAATCACTTCTACCGAAGAAGCGACCACTGGAACTTTGGGAGACTGGGGGTACCCTTTGTATTCTTCTTTACCGGCGTGCACGAAGACTATCACAAGCCCGGGGATGAAGTGCATAAAATACGGTTTGAAAAAATGGCCAGAATTGCCAAAACCATGTATGCCACTACCATACTGCTAGCCAACAACGATAAAGCTCCCGAAGTGGACAATCAGGAGTTTATTGAAATCACCCGTGAGTAGGGGGTTTTAGGTATAAGGTATAAGGTATAGGGTATAAGTTTAACTGTATCACAGATTGACTCAGAGTAGCACAGAGTTTCACAGAGAAATGTGTAGCTAAAATCTATCTTATCATCCTTATTCCTTATACCCTATACCTTATACCTTATACCTCTATCTCCCCACCACAATGAAGGGCGCCCAATAAACGGGATGATTGTAGATCGGGTGATCTATTAACTGTATTTTTGCCGTTTGCATGGCCTTTGCTTTTTCCCCAAAAGGGATGGAATCGTCCCAACCTAACTTGCGGGCAATTCTATCCCACATAGAAGTTTTTGGATTCTGTTGATGGTCCAATATGGACTTATAAAACTCATTCATCAGTGAAGCCGTAGACCGATCATATACATTCCACAGGCTAACCACTACAGTTGAGGTTCCTGCATAGAAAAAAGAACGCTGAAGGCCTAGCATGCCCTCCCCTTTTACGACTTTGCCCATCCCGGTATTGCAGGCACTGAGCACTACCATATCTGAGTTTAAATTCAGGCGGTATATTTCTGAGCTTTTTAGTAACCCGTCATTTTCCGAAGAGACCTCCATATTCTGCGTGCCGATGAGCCTGAGGCCGCTTTGTGTAGGATGATCTTCATCAATATATCCGTGTGTGGCCAAATGGATATATTGATAGCGGTTATTTAGATGCCGTTTGAGAATAGGCTCCGTCACCTCTTCTTCTTTCAGTTTAGTGACCCTGCTAAAGTGTGAAGCGATTGAATCTATTTCTATAAGTGTAGAGGGCAGTGCGGAATAGGAGATCATCCGTCTCCCAGTTTCCGAGTCAACATTCATAACTTCTGAACCGGCAACGGCCAGCAGGTCCCTTTTCTGCTCTTTAACAGGATCTTTAAGCAAGGTGAGGCTGGTTACAGAAGGAGAGTACTTGATCGTAAATCGCTCGATAAGGTAACTGTTATTATTTCGAAGAGCTTCAAAGGGCAGATAGGCAAGTGGTCCGTCCGGAATAATGAGCAGATTTTTGTAATCAGAAAGTTCCTCCTCAAAAGGTTCTAATAGAAGTTCATAGAGAGTAGAAGATCGCAGATCCAACTCTTCCCTGCCGGCCTGCGAAAGAATAGCATCCTTGAAGTCTTGTACCAATTCCTTTAGTTCAAGGTCTCTATTTTCCGCAAGTTCTTTAAGGGAATATTTGTGTACTGACTGACCATATCTGGTAATAAAAAATACAAGGAGCTGCTCATTGCTGAGGGCATATTCAAGGATAGCGGTATCGGAACTGTTGATAGACCGTGCCGTGTGGATGGTGACCGGGTCTTGAAGTTCCAGTTTTTTATATTCCGGATATTTGCTGTGAAGCTCATTTTGGAAAGCCGCATACTCCAGCTCGCTCTTTCGTATTTTTGATTCCAGTTCTTCTCTCTTTCCAGTATTTTCTGTGGCGCGAAGCTGGGAATATAAATTATCAATAGCCGATAGTTTTTGATTCCGTTCGATACGGACAGAGTCAGGCAGGGCTTCATCTATGCGTTGAGAAGCCTGGGTCAATTCATCGGCAAGCGTACGGGCCTTTGCACGTTCCACGTAGGCATAAGCTTTGGATACATCGTTCCTGTATTTCAACTCCCAGCCGGCCATGTCGACATAGAAGTCAGAAAATCGTTCAAAAAAATCGGCCTTGAGAGCGGAATAGGAACCCGTCTTGGAACGGCTTTCTTCAATCAGTGCAATTGCCTCCTGCCCGTATACCAACGTACTGTCAGAGTTTTGTTTGTCATAGGCCTCGCTAAGCGTCATTAAGGGATGGATTTGGTGGCGTTTGCTTAAGAAACGACTGTATGCAAAGCTGTTCTTGAAGAGGGATAACGCCTCGGCAGAATGATCCATTTCCCTTTTAATAAAACCTAGCCTTCTGCTTGAATCCAGCAACAGTGAATAATCCTTTGTGGAATCCGCAATTGCGAATGCGCGGCGGGAATAATCATGGGCCTGGCTTAGATTTTCTTTCTTCTGTTCCACTTTGGCAAGATCAAGCAGCGTTTTCGCAATCTCGGTTGCATTCCCCTGCTCTTCACGAATAGAGAGTACTGTTGTATAATACTTTTTGGCCTGCTGAACATCCCCAAGGTCAAACCGCCGGTTGGCTATATTGCTGTACAATGTTGTTAGCCGGCTGGGGTGATCAATTTTTTCTCGAATGGCCAAACTCTCTTCATAGTATTCTAGAGCCCTATTCTGGTTGCCTATTAGATTATACAGTGTACCGATATTATTGAGATAATTTGCTTTATCCGCCGGAGAACCCACCTCATCAATATATTCGAGGCTCTTCTGATAGGCGATAAGTGCTTGATCATAGTTCCCTAAATCTTTTTGTAGTCCTCCGATAGAATTATAGGAAGAAGCCAACAAATCATAATTATTGAGCTCTCTTCGGATTTCAAGACTCTTATTTAAATATTCCAGTGCCTTGTCGTATAACGACAATTCACGGTAGATAGAACCGATATTTCTATAAGCAGTTGACAATCCTCCCCGGTTACCTACCGCTTCTAGAATAGGTATAGTATTTAGATAGGCATTTATAGCCTTTGAATGGTCTCCCATTCCGTTGTAATTGTCAGCTATACTCTGTAAAGTGTAACCGATCATAAGGCTATCATTAGACTCCCTGGCAAGCCTCAGGGCATTTTCAAAATGTGCTACTGATTCCTCCAGCTGCCCGATATTTTCTTTGATCATTCCCAAAGTTCGCTCCATGCGAGCTCGCAGCGTATCCCTTGCTATATGGTCGATATCTAACAAGCTGTTCAGGAGATTAATAGCGTCATTGTATTTAGACCTCGCGAACATGACTTCTGCATAGTACATGCCAGTCACTATCATGGAACCGGTATCACGGTGCTTTTGGTAAATTGGGAAGGCTTCCTTGTAGTAAAACTCGGCTTCACGGTACTTACCTTGATCATGGAAGCTTTCTCCCTTAATTCGCAGTGAATCTGCAAGCTGTTTATTTTGGCCGTGGCAAAGAACAGGCCAGAAAAACGCCACTATCAGATATGCAACTACCAGTCTGTTCACTTTACCGAATTTAGAGGACTTGTAATTTGAGAGCTATAAAGCCCAATCATTTTACAAAAATGTTTGGCAATTATGAAAATAATGGGCATTGTATATGCTTTAAGATCACACTATTATAAATTCAGACAATCAGGAGATCATTATGTTGGATGAGTTATTTGGGAAGTCATTTGGAACGGAGAAGTGGGCTATGCCAGACCCGCCTACCGAAGAACCTGAAGAAGAAGATGAAGACGATACTAGCAGTCCGGGTACCGGTGGCTAAAAGCAAAGGAGATGTTTTAATTGCCTATAAATATGAAGGGTGACCAATAGCCCGGATGGGCATAGCTATAACTTTCAACTAAATCCTGTTTGGCCAACTGTAGCGCTATGGAAGGCTTAACCCCTTCCTGAAGTTGCTTATAGAAGGAGATCATTAGACGTGCCGTGGAGCGATCTTCCACGCTCCAAAGAGATACCAGCAGGTTATCGGCACCGGCATACTGAAAGGCCCTGCTGAGCCCGATAATCCCTTCCCCGGTTCGAACTTCTCCGGTACCGGTTTCGCAGGCACTTAGTACAACCAATTCGTTATTTAGATTTAGGCCATAGATTTCTTCAGCATACAGAATGCCATCTTCACTGCTTTGGGAGCCCGATTCGGGATGAAAGGCAATGCCCGCACGTCCCGAGGTTGTGTCGGAGGCAAAAGCGTGGGTTGCCAGGTGAAGGTACCGGTAATTTTGGAGGGTAGTGCTCTTGAACTGGCTTTCGGTAGCATCATTTTCAAGGTAGACCCTGGTTGACTTATCCCCTGTAATCCTTGTCCATAAACTGCGCTCTTGCTCAAGGACTTCCGCAATTTCCTCAACTTCATAGCGGGTTGAAGGCAGTGCTCCCCAGTTATTTCTGCTGGCTACAGATGGCAGTTTACCAATCTTTTTTCCGGAAAATACAGGTGCGAAAGCGGCAAATGTATCGCGGAAAGTATTTTCCTTCTCATTACTGACAAAGGCAGACATGGAAACCGATGGTAAATAGCTGATAGTATATTTTTTGAGCAAATAAGGATAATCACTATAGTTTTCACTGTCTTGTATCTCATCAGTAAGCAGGGCTTCAAAGGGAAGGAGATTTAAAGGGCCGTCGGAGATTACCAGTAATTGCTCAGTATGAATATGCTTCTCCAGAGGCTCTATAAGATTAGTGTAGAACTTTCGGGCAAGAGATCTGTAATTAGCATCTTCTTTAAGTGAAACGGCCCGGTCGAATTCACTGACTGCTTCGTTTAAGTTTGATAGGTGAGGCAATGGAACTACATTGATATTTTCCTTACTCAGTACAATTGCCCACGTAGACTTTTTACCATAAAAATACTCAAGTAGTGTTAAATCCTCCGTCCGCAACATCTTTTGCAATCTGCTGAGGTCCGGTACATCGGTTTTGTATTTGAAGCTATGATATTTGGGATACTCCTTACTCAGCATCTCAATATGCTTGTTCAACTCTTGATGGAGCTTGAAAAGCGAACTCTGAAGTGAATCCACAGGGGAGTCGGAACCTGAACTGCTAAGCCGCGAATTCAAGGTTTGCTGAACACCTGAAAGCTGTTCCCTCAGGTCCTGTTCATAGGCAATGAGTGTATCGGGTACACCCGCATATTTTTGGGCCTTTTTATCGTTCAGCAGTTCGAGAATCACCCGTGCTTTGCTTTTTTCCGAGAAGAAAAATACGTCACTGATAAATTTTTGGTTGCCCGTCTCATTGTATAAATCATAGCTGACATCGATGGCCGACTCATATATTTCATGACTGCGAGAACTCACCAAAAGTTTTGACTCTTCACTTAAGAATTTGTTTTGCATTGCATCCAGCAGTTCTGAAAGCCGGGTATATGTGGCAAGGGCTGATTTCAGTTGATTTAATCCACGGGTGGGATCGCTTTTAAACTCTTCATGAAGGGTCTTTCCTATTTCATTCAGCACGTCAACCGCATATGTGGGATATCGGAATTCGATATCAGAACCATTTTCTAATGACAACGATTTTTCAGCCTCTTTTAAATGCATCAGGGCTTTTGAATAATCGCCTTTCATCCGGTATGATTTGGCAAGATTTGTTTTAGCTTCCGCGGCGTAGGGATGATTGGGACCTCTTGTCTCTTCGGTAATACTTAGTGCCTTGGTAAAATGGTCAATAGCTTTTTCAAACCTCTCTGTTTCCAGATAGAGCAACCCCAGTGAATTGTAATTATTAGACAGAACCGGATGATTTTCACCGAGTGCTCGAATACGTATGTTCAGAGAGCGGTTCAGGTAATCTATAGCCTCTTCATACTGCTCCATTTCGGTGTATATGCTACCGATATTGTTATAGGTCAGGGCCAGGTCGGGATGGTCGGCACCCTGCGTCTCTTTTTTAATTTCGGCTGACCGCTTGAGGTATTTAATGGACTCGGAGTAGTTACCGATTTCATAGTAGCAGGCGCCGATATTGTTATAAATGAGACCTACCCTTGGATGGTTCTCTCCGAAAGTAAGTTCCGTAGACGAAGCTGCTCTTTTGAAATAGACGATTGCTTCCCCGATATCCCCTGACCTATAATAAATTCCACCGATATTATTGTATCCCCCTGCCACCGAGGGGTGCGAAGAACCGAATAGATCGAGGTTTATTTCCAGTTCTTTATTGTAGAACTGCAGGGCCTCCTCAAATCGTCCCATTTTGACGTGTGTAACACCGGCATAGTTATAAATTTTAGCGAGCTGTTTGCGCTCATCCTGAGATCCATTATTATCCAGCAGGTTGATGCCCTTGGAATACCATTCAAGGGCCCTTTCAAAGTCACCCTGCTCGTCATAAACAGAACCCAGGTTCCCCAAAATCATTGCCCTCATATGGGCTGGAACTACCGGTTCCCTGGCTACTTCCAGGGCTTCATCCAGTAAGGCGATTGCCGTTTGAAAATTACTCCGATCGGTTTCTATGAGACTGAGGTTGTTCAAGGCTTTGGCTCGCTGAACCGGTTGTTCTAATGATGGCTTGTCTAATATTTCCAGGACGTTTCGTGATAGGCTTTCCGATTCCTCAAGCTGGTTAAGTATCCGGTAATTGGTACTCATCAAGTTATAAGACTCTGCAAGTCTAGACCACTTCTCCGCTTCCTCATAATAATTGGCAGCTTGAGACAGCAGAGTCAGTGAGCTGTCATAATTTGCTTCGGCAAAAAGTTCTTGTCCCTGCTTGAATTTATTTGCGGCCTGCAGGGAATCGATTGAATATGATGGATTTGGCTGAGCGACTGTTATGCTAACACCGGCCAGAAGTAATACCAAACCGCATACAGCTTGCCTGTAATAAAGAACTAGGTTGGGATATATTTTTCTGGGATGCATAACAGAATTTATAGCGAACTGATTCTAGTCGCCAAACAGGGAGTTGACAAAGAGTTCACGGTCGAATACCTGGAGATCTTCTATCTGTTCACCTACACCGATATATTTTACCGGCACATCCAGTTCATTGGAAACACCTATTACAATCCCCCCTTTGGCGGTACCGTCTAGTTTGGTAAGTGCGAGACCGGTTATGTCTACGAAGGAGGTAAAAGCTTTGGCCTGTTCCATAGCATTCTGACCGGTAGAAGCATCCAGCACCAGAATAACCTCATGGGGTGCCCCTTCCACTACCTTTCCCATGACTCGTTTAATTTTGGCGAGCTCATCCATAAGGGATTTCTTATTGTGAAGTCTTCCGGCCGTATCGACCAGGGCAACATCGGCTCCACGGGCACTGGCTGCCTCCACAGTATCGTAGGCAACGGCAGCTGGGTCGGCGTTTTGTCCCTGTTGTATAATGGGTACATCTGCCCTCTCACTCCAAATCTTAAGCTGATCAACCGCGGCAGCCCGGAATGTATCGGCAGCACCTAGCACAACTTTCTTTCCTGCTTGCCTGTAGAGATGCGCCAGCTTGCCAATAGTTGTTGTTTTACCGACCCCGTTGACTCCCACTACCATAATGATATGCGGTTTTTGAGGAAAGTCAGCATCGAATTCTGCCGGTTTATCCGGGGCATGATCCTTCAACAGGGCAATGATCTCTTCCTTAAGGATATTATTGAGCTCACTGCTGTTAAGGTATTTGTCTTTGGCAACTCTTGCTTCAATACGGTCTATGATTTCAACAGTAGTTTTTACGCCAACATCAGAGGTGATGAGAATCTCTTCGAGTTCATCCAGCACTTCGGCATCGACAGTATCCTTTCCGGCAATGGCCTTACCGAGCTTCTCCATAATGCCGGTACGGCTCTTTTCGACACCTTTCTCAACTTTCTCTTTTTTCTTTAATCCCAGTTTTTCCAGAAAACCCATAATGTATATCTCAATTTAGGATGTCGCTAATGCCTGGCAGAACAAATACCCTGTGTGTATCGGTTTGAATATTAGCAGGAAATCCAGCTTTTAAGTCTAGTTATATTCCAAACCCATGCGAATCAGTTTGAAACGATGAAAATAATCAATGAAGGACAAAAACATAAGCACCAGTGCAATTCCCATGAAAAAGTTTTGTACAGCCTGGAATTCCGGGAAAAAGAAAGCAGCCATCCAATACCCTGCAAGGGCATTGACGCTCCACTTACCTGACATGACAGCCATGGCTACCTTCCCGCGTGCAAATTTCAGATAGGTAGATCCTGTCAGAATGATCGCATCTCTCGCCAATTCTAAAAGTAAGAACCAAAGCGGCACATACCCGATATACACCGTATACAGAAACAGTATGGATGCCGATATTTTATCTGCAATCGGATCAAGCACTTTGCCCCACTCCGATATCTCATTCAGCTTACGGGCCGCATAACCATCCAGATAGTCGGAGATCATACCATAGAGTATGAGTAAGCCAATGGTCCAGGTGATCTGGAAATTGTTGGTGTAATGCAGGTATACGATGGGAAAAGCAATAAATACGCGGCTTAAGGAAATGAGATTTGACCAGGTAAAAAGCGTTTGCTTGACCTTGACCTTTTTCCCGTCAATGTTTTTTGCTGCACTCACTCAGGTATCGCCCTGCTTAAACTTTTAAATTAAAATGGTACCTTTGCCTGCTGTGATAATACATAAAATAATGCAGACGATGAATGATTCAGACAAACTAATAGAACAAGAGGTAAGCTCAGAAGAGGTATTTAAAGGAGAGCTACTGCACGTTTTTGCAGATAAGGCGAAGCTTCCTAATGGCAATGTCTCAACGCGGGAGTGGATTAAGCATCCCGGAGCGTCGGCAGTGCTGCCGGTCTTTGAAAATGGAGAAGTTATGCTGGTCAAGCAGTTCCGGTACCCGCTGCGGCAGATTTTTTATGAAGTACCGGCCGGCAAACTTGATGAAGGAGAAACTCCTGAAAGCACGGCTAAACGGGAACTGGAAGAAGAAGTAGGCATTTCTTCTGAATACATGCACTATTTAGGACCGTTTTACCCCAGCATCGGTTATACGGATGAGGTTATACACCTGTATACGGCCTGGGATCTTACCAGTTTTAACCAAAAAGTCGATGAGGACGAATTCCTGCTGAAACACCGGTTACCATTTCGAGAGGCAGTTGAGATGGTGCATAAGGGAGAGATTTCAGACGGTAAAACTATGGTCACCATCCTTCAGTCTTGGCATTGGTGGCAGGAAAACGGACCTTTTGAGGTGTGAGCTCCGGCTGTGACAAGCGTCCACGCTTGTCAACTCTATTCGTTCAAGCGTGGACGCTTCAATGAGCCCGAATTATCACAATTTGCCACAAACTTGCATTTTGTACATGTAAGAGTGTACTCTTTATCAGCATCCAGCATCTGTTCTTCCTATGTAATAATCTCTTCTCTCACAGCCAGGTCGTAAATAGACTGGTGCAGGTCAGAATCGGAAATCTCATCACGCTCTATAAGCTCTTCCACTTCATCCCCGCGAAGCAGCAGTATGCAGCCTTGTTTATTTAAAGCTTCATCAAAGTTGCGAGGGTCGGCCATGGAAAGTTTTTTCAAATCGATACCGTCCGGACTTTTTGTAAGGTTTACAAGGCAATAAAAATTATCATCATCTCCTTCTCCGAATCCAAAGATTTCCAATTTTGTATCGTCTTTTGAAAGCATTTGTAAGTAGTATTTATTTAAATGTGAATCTAATAAAGTTGTATTTCGGTTTTTTGGATAACAAACAAAACACGTAATTCTTTAAAAAAATCTTCTTATGAGATTGATCAAGGGTTGCGGGATACAGGAAGCCAATATATTTAGTGCTCATGTCTTTCGAGAAAGTCCCGTGCTTTAACCAGCTCGACAACCTCTCCTGATTCTTTATCGATAATTTCGACCTGGAACAAGCTGATTATCGCCTGGTTACGAATACACTCAAGGGTCTCCTCGAGGGTATCACACTCTTCCTGTTCACTAACCAAGTCATTAATTCCTTTAACGATATAGCGATGAGAGGCTTTGGGCTTTTTAGCTTTTTGGGTCCTTGCAGTAGGCTCATCAAAGTATTCACGCAGAGCTTCTTCGGTGACATACCATTGCACTCCCAGCTTCCGCGCCCTGATCTTCCCTTCCCTCAAGTAGGCACGGATGGTCATTTTGCTCAGTCCGAGCTGTTCATGGAGATCATCGACAGAAAATAGTATCAAGTTACCGAGTTGCTTGGGCATCAGGCACAAATCTCATTTAGATTACCAAAATATCAGAACTATTTGCGTTGATGAATATAAATAAATACATACATTATTTAAATATAAACTACTATTGGATATATATTAGTTATACATTAGTGCAATAAGAAAAAATAAACTTGTTCCGTATAGGGTAATCCTCATATATTGTAAATAGTTACTTGAAAAAAAGCTCTGCATCCGCAGGGCTTTTGTCGTTTATACCCTCCAAGACTAAGTGTAACTGAACGTCCCACTATTCTCTATCGCACCTTTTTTTAAAGACCTCTTTATACTTGCATTTTCGTAGCCTCACTGCCTCTTTATAAAGGATACATACCTTATCGTTTTATCCTTAAAAAGCATTCTTACTTCTAGCGTCTTATTACCTGGACAGAAACGCTACTTTTCTTGCTATAAGAATGCATACAAAATTGGGCAAAAGCATGACGAGGTCCCGCTCCTTTATCTTCTGACTTATTAGCTGTTCATTTATCATTCAGCCCAAACCGGAATAGGAAATGCGCTAGATGACCGTAATTTCTTTGAAATAGATTAATTTCAGTACCGGGAAAAGTCATTTAAGTCTAATAAAAACATATTATATATAAACATTAATTATACATTACTTATATATTAATAACCGGTATAATAGTTTACTTGTTCTGTATGGGGTAATCCCCTTATATTAAAAACAGTTACTCGAAAAAAGCTCTGCAGTCGCAGGGCTTTTGTTGTTTCTCCCTTCTTTGTAGTAATTGTTAATAAGCTCATCTGATATTCATGAATGACCAATCCAGAATACGCGAGTTGCTTCTTGAACAGCTTACCGGCAGAAATGCACATGTAGACTTCCAAAAGGCTGTAGAGAATTTATCCATGTCTGATCTGGGGAAAAAGCCGGAGCATTTCCCGCACACTATCTGGGAGCTGATAGAACATATCCGCATAGCACAGCATGATATTGTAGCTTTTTCAAAGGATCCTGATTATGAATCTCCAAACTGGCCGGAAGGGTACTGGCCTGAATCAGATAAACCTGACAGCATGGATGAGTGGCAAGACTCTCTTGAAGCCATAGAAAAAGACCACAAAGAGATGGAAAAGTTGGTTAAGGATAAAGCCAATGATTTGCTTATACCGTTAAAACACGGTGACGGTCAAACGCTATTCAGGGAAGCTATGCTTATCGTAGATCACAATGCCTACCATATAGGCCAGATAGTTCAAATGAGAAGGGTGATGGATATTTGGTAGGATCCAATCTAAGCTACGAATCCTCTCGGGAGAGATCATCGGGCAGCTTTATGAAATCTTCCCTGCTCAACCGTTCTGTTTTATGGTAGGAGTCAAGCCCGCTGATGGCCAGCGTACCGGCTGTTTCAAGATTTACAAAACCATCATCTTCAATGGAAGCTGATGGAATAGTAAGTTCTTTTACAGCCCCGATAATCAGAATGGTACCATTAGCTTCTATTTTAGTCTCCTCCTCAAAGGTAAGCCCGATCTTGATCACTGCATCTTCCACGTAAGGTGCCGGACACAATGTGCTGTACGTTGAGTTCAGTCCGCATACCTCAAACTCACTGATATCTTCTCGGTATTTACCGGAAGTCTTATGGGCACGCTTATAAAACTCCCGTCGTATGTGGTTCACAGTGAACCATCCGGTCTCCTTGATGTTACTGTATGTATGCCGAGGAACCGTTAAAGGCCTGACCAATAAAGCCAGTAATGGAGGATTGGAACCTGCGTGTATAATAGAATTAAATATCGCCAGGTTTTCGTGTCCGTTTTTATCGCGCGTGCCCACCAGGCTGGCACTTTTAAAACCTGATATGGCATTGATCATTTTAAGGCGCGGAACTTTGTCCATATCAAGGATATCGCGCTCTGTGAAAGTTTTGCTTGCTGACATTTTTTATTTCGGGATTGTTTTAGTCATGTAATGCTTGCTCAACATGCCCACCTCTTGCAGCATTCCGGCTTAATATTTTAAAGAATGTAATAGTCTAAACGATTTTTGTATGAGCTCGGTTATATCACTTAACTAGATAGTTCAATATTAAATTAAATCACATTATGACTTATCTTGACAAGATAAATGACGTATACAATCACATTGCAAAAGGAACCGCCATGGACGCTTTTGAAGAGTACTACGCCGATGACGTTGTGATGGTACTTGAAGACGGAACGGAAGTCGAAGGCAAGGATACCAACAGGGAGCGCGAAAATGAGTTCTTCGGTAGCGTGGATGAATTTCACGGCATTGATGTGAAGGGAGTCACATCCAACGAAGAAACCGGTGTTACCAGCGTAGAATCTACCATGAAAGTTACGTTTAAGGGAGCGGATGGGCCTGTGTCCATTGAGCAGGTAGCGGTTCAAAACTGGAATGATGGAAAAATTGAAAGAGAACGTTTCTACGGTACCCAGAACTAAGACCGACTATCATTTGATAATTAAAAGGGCTCTCCGTGAGGAGGGCCTTATTTTTGTGGATTTACTTGCTGCCTTTTCTTTTATTCACATACATTTTGTTTATTGACACCCTGTCAGGTTGTGTAGCCATGCGTAATAACCCTATCTTTCAGGTAGTCTGGTTAAGACTCAAATAAATTTTCCACCCCAATAAAGAAGTAATTTTTACTTTATGAATAGTCCTAAAAGAGTTGTAGTTACCGGTTTAGGAGCACTGTCGCCGCTAGGAAACAATGTAAAAGATTCCTGGAATAATATATCGAACGGCGTAAGTGGAGCAGCTCGCATCACAAATTTCGACCCATCACAGTTTCGTACTCATTTTGCTTGCGAACTCAAAGACTACGACCCCGGAGAATACCTTGAACACAATACCATTCGAAGATCGGATCCGTATGCGCAATACGCCTTGGTTTCTACACAGGAAGCAGTTAAAGATTCCGGGCTGGATTTTTCAGCTATGGACCCTTTCGATGCCGGAGTTATTTGGGGCAGCGGTCAGGGTGGTATGCTTACCTTTGAGGAGGAGGTAAAAAACTATGCGGAAAACGATTACAAACCACGGTTTAATCCATTCTTTGTACCAAAACTGATTATCAATATGGCTCCCGGGCTGATATCCATGGAATATGGGCTGATGGGCATCAACTATGCGACGGTTTCGGCCTGTGCCACATCCAACACTGCTATCATGGATGCCCTGAACTATATCCGCTGGGGCAAAGCCAAAGTTATAATTACCGGAGGTTCTGAGGCCGGGATCACCGAGGCCTCATTCGGCGGTTTTTCGGCGATGCGTGCTATGTCAACACGGAATGATGACCCTGAACACGCCTCACGTCCCTTTGACAAAGACCGGGACGGTTTTGTGATGGGAGAAGGAGCAGCAACCTTAATTCTGGAGGAATATGAGCATGCAAAAGCAAGAGGGGCCAAGATATACGGAGAAGTAACCGGTGCTGCTATGACCGCGGATGCCTATCACATGACTGCCACACATCCGGAAGGTAAAGGTGCGGCAGTTGCCATGAAACAGGCGCTGGAAGACAGCGGTTTAAATCCTGAGGATGTGGATTATCTCAATACCCACGCCACTTCCACACCGGTGGGCGATACCAGTGAAACCAATGCCATTGGCAATGTTTTTGGGAAGAGTCCTAAGAACCTGCACATCAGTGCTACGAAATCAATGACCGGTCACTTACTGGGAGCCGCCGGAGCCATAGAAGCAATTATCAGCCTGAAGGCGATCAATGAAGGAGTAGTTCCGCCAACCATCAATACCGAAGAAATTGACGAAGAGATTCCGCCCACTTTACAGATTGTTTTAAAGGACGCTCTTGAAAAAGAAATAGATGTTGCTATGAGCAATACCTTTGGATTTGGCGGGCATAACGGAATAGTAGTATTCAAGAAAGTGTAGCTACGGACATAGGAGCAATAGCAGATTAAATTGCGTGCCAATTTAAACGCGGATCCGGAACTTCCGTCGAAATTCCTGAACCTGTTGAGTACGCCCTCCCGGTACGAACCAGCAAAACTCGATTATGCAACCCGGTAGTTACTAAAATCTATTGCAGGTTCTTGTTTTACAGTCATTTAAGGGTTTTCCCGGCGTGTTACTTAATTCTTTTTGTTCTATATTCTTAATGAAGCGTGACCCATTTATCACGAATGCTTTATGCGATTTTCATTAAGAAATATTGCCCGACTTTTTAAACCGGCACTGGGGGTCGGTATACTATACTTCCTGCTTGCTTCTTGTACCGAACTTAGTCCCGGGGTTTCAACCAATGTACCAAACCATGTAGCCGATTATGAGTGGTCAAAAGAGTACTTTGAAGGCGTATGGGGAAGTTCGGTAAACAATGTGTTTGCGGTCGGTACGAATGGATATATTCTTAGATATAACGGTTCAAGTTGGAAAGAAACCGAGAGCGGGGTCTCGGTAACCCTGTCAGATGTTTGGGGCAGCTTAGGTGATAATGTATATGCCATCGGAGAAGCGGGTACGCTTCTTCATTACAATGGGGATGACTGGACCATTCTGGACCTCGGTTTGTCACAGAATCTCAATGCCATTTGGGGCACTTCTGCAGATAATATTTTCATCACCGATGCCTCCGGTAACATGTATCATTTTGACGGCCAAAAACTGAGGGAGATGGATATTCCCGATGTTGGTGAGTTGAACGATATATGGGGTACCGGACCGAATAATATCTACTCAGTTAGCTCAAGAGGGGCCATTCTGCAATATGATGGTAGTTCATGGAAGATCATGGCTGAAGGATTTCAACCACTTTATGCCATTTGGGGAAGTTCCGATACAAACCTGTTTGCAACGGGTACCGGTGGTACTATGGCACATTTTGACGGTAAGGAGTGGAGCAAAGCCGAAAGCAAAGCGCACACCGGCCTGTATGGTATATGGGGAAACTCATCGACCAGCGCATATGTAGTGGGCACCGTGGGAACCATCTTAAAGTACGACGGCGAGCAGTGGAACCAGATGGCGACCTTTACCTCAGAAAATCTGAAAGGAATATGGGGCCAGCATGACAAGATCTTTATTGTGGGCGGTTTGGGGACTATACAAATTTTCTGATTCCAGTCTTACATATGAACAGTATTGAAAGCCCCGATTTTTGATTATCATTGGCCGGTACTATACTCAAATCCTGAATCCGGCTGCACTGTTATGAAATCACAGATTGACGAGGCCTACGACCCTTCCAACTTTCGTAAACGAGGACATGAATTAGTTGATTTACTTGCCGACTACCTGGCCTCAACTCAGAAAGACGAAAAGCCAAAGGTATTCAAGCCTTTTGATCCCGAAGACCTCTATAAATTCTGGGCTGCCAAGCTTGGAGAAAACAACTCCGATAACTTCGAAGGTTGGGCCGATGAGGTAATTGAGGATTCCATTCATCTACACCATTCCGGTTACATGGGCCACCAGGTTAGTCCGGTACTTCCCGAAGCAGCACTTGCCGATCTATTGAGTGCCTTTATGAACAATGGGGTCGGCGTATATGAAATGGGCAGTCCAACGGTAGCTATGGAGCGTGCAGTAATCAAGGAGCTGGCAGGCCGACTGGGTTTTGATAGCCGGGTTGATGGTTTCCTGACTTCAGGAGGTACACTGGGGAATCTGACCGCGTTATTGGCAGCACGTCAGATTAAAGCAGAAGGTGACATATGGAAGGACGGAAACGGTAAAAGAAAGTTCGGATTTCTGGTCTCAGAACAGGCTCATTACTGTATTAATCGTGCAGTGAAAATTATGGGATGGGGTGAAGAAGGTATAATTTCAGTACCTACGGATGACCGGTTTCGTATGGACACGGCTTGTCTTTCAGATGCTTACCGGAGAGCGCAGAGTCAAAATATTGAGGTGCTTGGCGCGGTAGGCAGTGCATGTTCAACCGCAACGGGTACATTCGACCCTCTTGATGAAATTGCGGATTTTTGCAAAGAGCATAATCTCTGGTTTCATGTGGATGCCGCCCATGGCGGAGCAGCAGCTTATTCTGAAACTTATAAGCCTGTTTTAAAAGGAATTGAGAGAGCAGATTCGGTTATCGTCGACTTTCATAAGATGATGATGTGTCCGGCCTTGGTTACAGGAGTAGTATTTAAAGATCCGGTTTCATCTTATCGAACTTTTGCCCAAAAAGCTTCTTATCTATGGGAAAAAGAAGAACATGAGTGGTACAACTTAGGTAAACGAACCTTCGAGTGTACGAAGGATATGATGGCTTTGAAAGTATTTACGCTGCTTAACCGTTATGGTCCGAAGCTGTTTGAAGAGATTGTAAACCGGCTCTTTAACCTTGGTGATTCCTTTGCAGCACTTATCAGGGAGAGGGAAAATTTTGAACTGGCCATAGAGCCACAAAGTAACATTGTCTGCTTCCGTCATGTATCTCAATCAGGGGGTGATTTAGACAGTCATAACCGGAAAATCAGGAGAAGGCTGATTGACAATGGCAACTATTTCATTGTTCAAACAGAGCTTAATGGGAAGTTATATTTGCGAACGACCCTCATGAATGTGTACAGCAGACCGGAAGATTTAAAGGGATTGCTTGATGAAATTGAAGAGCTCTCTGAAGAGCCTGTAGACAACTAGTTTATTCTTAGGTATTGTTTTTATTATACTTAAATGTCTTACTAACCGGAACCAAAAAAAGGGGATGTTATGAATAACTTATTTGGTAAAATAGGACGTTATGTATTCGCTATACCATTTGGAATATTCGGAATTTTTCATTTCATGAATGGAAGTGCCATGGCCGGCATGGTTCCGATTCCCGGAGGTGTTTTCTGGATTTATTTGACCGGTGCTGCCCTTCTTGCTGCATCACTAAGTATCATGATTGAACAGTATACCCGTCTGGCCTGCATTTTGCTCGGCATCATGCTGATTATTTTTGTGTTGAGTATCCATCTGCCCGGCGTCATGAGTGGGGAGATGCAGCCCAGCATGACTAACTTGCTTAAAGACCTTGCTCTGGCAGGGGGTGCCTGGATACTGGCCGGGAATTATGGCGGACAAAAAAGCGGTGCGACTGCCGGACCGGGTCTTGAATAGGTATAGGCTATCTTGAAGCCTTAGGCTCTGTGGCAAAACCCCTGAAATATGGGGTTTTGCTATATCTTTTAACTGAAACTATGCCATTTCGGAGCCGGCTTTATGCCATGGTCCGGTAATAGCGAGTGTTAATCCTGAATGCTGAATATTCATAAAAAGGGTTGAACCGTCGGGTGAAAAGGTAGCTCCTGCCAGCTCGGAATTTGACTTGGCATTTCTACCTAGCTTGTAAATCTTTCCTTCGGGAGTAATCCCATTTAGATCCTGCCTGTTATTACAATCTTCGCATACGATCAAGTCACCCCATGGAGCCACCGTTAAATTATCGGCATTTTCTACAAGATTGCTGCTGTTCGGTTCAACAAATAGTTCCAAAATACCGGGATCTTCTTGTTCCCTTTCTGTCGCTTCAAAAGGGGAAGGAGTGTATTGCCAAATTTGTCCGAGACCACTATTTCCGCCATTGGTGCAGGCAAAATAAACGGTTTCATTTCCGTACCACATCCCTTCTCCACGGGCAAAGCGAGCAGCTCCTTTTTCATATCCTCTAAAACGGAGGTCGTTCTCCGGCGATTCAACATTATCCAGATCTATCCAGGAAGCCTTGAATTGTTGCCCGGGTTCAATGAAGGGTTCTCCCCAGTTGCGTGTATCCAGCTGCGGGTTATCGATTAGGGCCAGAGCCTGCAGTGTTCCACCGGCATGAAGGTTTTCTTTTTCACTGGGAATGAATCGATATAACAGTCCTTGCGAATCATCCTCCGTCAGGTAAATAACTCCGCTACCGGGATCTACAGCAACTGCTTCATGGTTGAATCTTCCCATGCCCCTAATTGGCTGCGGGTCTGCTAGCCCCATTTCTGCGGAGGCCGGCACTTCAAAGACATAACCGTGTGCTTTGACATAAACATCATTGGGTTGGGTTACGATCTCCTCGCAGCTAAGCCAGCTATTCCAGGGGGTTGGCCCCCCTGCACAATTTCGCAGCGTACCCGCCAGGCTGAGGTACTGTTTGATTACTTTCTGTTCTCTGGTATCGTATACAATAGTGGTGGTTCCACCTTGTCCCGGATTATTATCCACACCGTAATCATAGAAATAAGAGGCATCCAGTTTTTCCGATAGTTCAAAGTTAGACCCGAATGCGCTCTCAGCTCCTCCCCAGGCCGGATTCACTTCATGATTTCTGATCAGTATGGTTAGACCATCGGGTCCCGGAAAGGTAGCCATTCCGTCGGGGCGATGCGGTACATAAAAACCGTCATCCATTACATCTCTAAAACGAGATATAATTTTATAGGAGAAACCTTCCGGTAAATGGAAGAGTCCATCCGGATCTTCTATCAGCGGCCCAAATGCATCGGAGATAGGTGCCGGGGTGTTGGAAGATTGTCCCGTACAGTTGCTAAAGAGATGAAGGCCGGAGAAACCCAAAGCCATGGCGCCGGCCTGTTTTAAAAAATGCTTTCTACTAATAGACATACATGGGGTTTCTGAGTTTTACTATTCAAAGCAAGAATAGTAAAACTCAGATAAAGTTGTACAAAACGGGTATAAAGCTTGTGTTAAGCTTGTGCCTTAGCCGTACTAAACTGTTTTTGACCTCTGAAGGCAAACCACCGGGCTTTTGCTTTAGCGAGTACACTCTCCATGCTTACGTAAACCACGGGAATGAAAATCAGGGTAACCATGGTGGAGGCAATCAGTCCGCCGATAACTACTCGAGCCAGGGATGCCTGCAGTTCCGCACCGGCGCCAATACCGAAGGAAAGAGGAAGCAATCCCAGAACCGTGGTAAGGGTCGTCATAAGAATTGGTCTCAATCTCAGCTTACCCGCCTGGACAACGGCATCATATACGCTCATACCTCGCTCTCTGCGCATCAGGTTAATATAGTCAATCAGTACAATGGCATTATTTACCACGATACCGATCAGCATGATGATGCCCATCAGGCTCTGCATGTTGATTGTGGTACCGGTAAGCAACAGGGTGGGAACCACTCCGATGACGGCAAGTGGAACCGAAAACATTACGATTAGCGGATCAAAGAAACGCTCAAACTGTCCGGCCATAACCATATATATGAGAACCAGTGCCATAAGTATGGAAAGCTGGAAATCGGCTGCGGCTTTTTGCTGTTCTTCGTATTCCCCGCCATAGACAATGGAGAAACCTTCGGGCAACTGCATGTCGGCCAGCTTTGCCTGAATTTTTTCAACCGCCACACCCAGAGGCACGCCGCTTTCAAGCGTCGCGGAGATGTAGGATACGCGCTGGCTGTTCACTCGGTTAATATCTGTCGGACCGCGTCCCATCTTCTTGGTGACTACAGCTGAAACGGGAAGTACCTGACCCTCAGGCGTACGTATGGAAATATTCTCCAGGTCAGTGGTACTCAAGCGGTCTTTGGGCTGCAGCCTGACATTAATAGGAAATTCATCTCCTCCAACACGGAAGGTACCTGAGCGGCTTCCACCCACATTGGTTTGTATTACCTGTGCCACTTCACGCACGGTCAGTCCCAGATCGGCAATTTTTTCGCGATCGAAACGGATATTCTGTTCCGGACGTCCTTCCCGTCGGTCAACGCGAACGCCATTGATTTCAGGTATCTCTTCAATACGAAGTTTTATTTGCTTTGAAATTTCTTCAGCCTGTTCCAGATTGTATCCTCGCAACTGAACTTCCACATCTTCACCTCCACCGGAACCGAAGATTCTGCGAAGTATCCATAGCCCGGACTGGGCGTCCACACGGATATCACCGCCCGGGATAATGCCCTGCACTTTTTTTCTTATCTGATCGGCAAGTTCAGAGGTGCTGATACCTCTTTCCGATGCCTCAACCATAGCGATTTCAACTTCTGCCCTGCCGTCACGAACGTCGGTCGTCAAGTGCTCTACATCTTCCATAGGCAGTGAGGCGCGAACCACTTTTTCGAGCTCTTTCAGATACTGGTTCTGCACCGCTATATTAGTGCCTTCAGCCATTTCAAAATCAACATCGATTTCATCGGCATCCGACTGCGGGGCCAATTCCATCGGTATGTAGGGTACAACCAGGAAGCTGCCGATTACCAGAACCCCGGTAATTCCGAATACCAGTGCTTTACGGTTAAGAGTCTTCTCAATCAGCTTGGAATACTTGTGTTCCAGTAATCTGAAATAACGCTGGAACCAACCCTTCTTTCTAGTATTATTTGAGTCTTCGGGTTTAATGGTAAGGAACTTGCTGCAGAGCATAGGTACCAGTGTAAGCGCCACGAAGAGCGAACAGAGCAGTGCGAAGACAACCACTAAAGCCAGTTGCTGGAAAATGATTCCTGTGATGGTCTGCATAAATACTACCGGCAGGAAAATTACCGAAGTGGTCAGGGTGGATGCAATAATAGCGCCACCAACCTCACGTGTTCCTACCAGGGAGCTCTCTTCAAGATCTTTACCCTTCTCTTCCCGAAGCCTCACAATATTCTCGAGCACAACGATGGCATTATCCACAATGAGACCAACCCCCAGGGCAAGCCCACCAAAACTCATCTGATTAAGCGTAAGACCGTTAAAATAGAGCAGTGAAAACGTCGCAATAATAGAGATAGGGATAGAAACAGCGATGATCGCCGTGGAAGATCCGTTTCTCAAAAACAGGTAGAGTATGAATACGGCGAGCAGAGAACCCCATATGGCAGAACTTTGGACGTTATCGATGGAGCTTTGTATAAATTCACTTTGGTCGGTAGTTACGAAGAGCTCCATATCCGATCTCTCAGCATTAATTCTGTCGATTTCGGCACGAATGTCTTCAGCTACGGCAACCGTATTAGCTCCTGACTGCTTGCGGATGCCGAACCGGACCATCGGTTTGTCGTCAATGGTAACCAGCCTGTTGAGATCTTCATAACCCCACTGTACTTCGGCTACGTCTTTAACCCGGATGGGTTTGCCATCAACTACGGTAATGATCGTATTGGATATTTGGTCCAGTGACTGATATTCGCCCAGGGTGCGAACATAAAGCTGCTGAACCCCGGAGTTTACGTTACCGCCCGGAAGATTTACATTTTCACTGGCGATAGCCTGTTGAACCTGTACCGAGGAGAGTCCGCTGGCGATCAGACGGTCTCGCTTTAATTCAACTTTTACCTCTTTGTATACTCCGCCCCATATACCTATGGAACCTACGCCCGAAATTTGTTCAAAGCGTTTGGTAACCTCTCTTTCCAGAACCTGGGTCAGTACCTGCAGGTCCATATCGGAGTTGGCCCCGACAATGACTACAGGGAAATTGTTGGGATCAAACTTTCTAATTTGCGGCGGTTCGGCTTCCGGCGGCAATTCGTCGCGCAACCGGTCTAAGGCGGCTCGTACTTCATTGGCAGCTACATCAAGATCGGATCCCTGCGCAAATTCCAACGTCACACGGCTTTCACCCTCTTCGGAACTTGAGCGAACACGTTCTACACCCGGAATACCTGCTATGGCGTTTTCAACCCGCTGGGTTATAATTTTTTCAATTTCTTCAGGACCTACATTGGGATAGTCGGTGGAAACCGAAAGCTGTGGGTACTCAATTGGCGGTAGAAGGTCAACCGGCAGGTAGCGGAATGACATCACTCCCAAGACAATGATAATCAGAAATGCCATTGTCGTGGCAATCGGTCGTTTTATGGAGGTACTTGTTAGAGACATATTGGTAAAATTACATGGTTTGTTGTCTGGACTTCTGTTCATTCAGCACATCTCGAAGGAGATCTTGTCGTTGAAGTCCCTGAAGAGTCAGAATTCTATCCCAGGAGCTGGTACGTATCCTGGCCTGAGATCGTCCCTGCGAGAGCAGGTTCTGACCGACTGTTACTATCCAACTTCCAGACTCAACACCGGAAACACCAAGTTCCATACGGCCTTCCGCAATAACATTGACAGGCTTGAACTGAACATCAATTGGTTGAGTGAGCGCGGAAGGTTCTTCAGAGTTAGACGAATCTTCAATGACCTCGACTTCACTGCCCAATGAAGTTGCAACGTAAACGCCTTCATTACCGGTATTTGGGTCGGTGTAAAGGGCACTGGTCGGAATTAAGGTAGCCTGAGTACTTTCTCCATAGAGAATGTCTACAGCCACGAACATCCCGGGTCGAAGCATATTATTTTGGTTTTTGACATCAATTTCGGCCTCGGTGCTTCTGGTAACATTGTTAAGGAATGGAGAAATTCTGGAGAGTTGAGCGGTCAATACCGTCGGTGAACTGCCAGCGGTCTCATCTGTTCCTGAGGCATAGATGCGTGCCGTTTGACCGACTTCTATATTCTTAAGCATATTCTCTGTGAGTACCACCTCAATCCGAAGTTCATCCAAATCACCAATGATGAATAACTGAGTGCCTGTACTTACCTGCATTCCGATCTCGGCATTACGTTGTCCTACGGTACCGCTGATAGGTGCCCGGATCACAGTTCTTGACAAGAGGTCTCTTCGCTCCTGAAGCGTGGATTCGGCCTGCTGAACCTGGGCTTCGGCAAGCTCTACGTCAGCCCGGGCGGATTCCATCTGCGCTTCCAATCTTTCCATTTCCAAATCACTGGACAATTCCTTTTCTGACAGTACTTTTGTTCGTTTATATTGGGCTTGCAGCTCATTGAGTCTGGATTGAGCCTGCTTTAGCTGGGCCTTACTGATATTGAGTCCGGCTTCGGCCTGCTGCACTTGTTCACGGTACTGGTTGTCTTCAATACGAACCAGTGGGGCTCCTTTTGATACCTTCTCACCGTTCTGAACAATGACTTCTGAAATCCTGCCACTAATTTCCGGATATAGCTGTACCTGATTTTTGGCGATCACGGTTCCGCTCAATCGTTCTGATAACGGCAGTGAGCCAAAACGAGCCTGTACAGCTTCTACAGCCGGGATATTTTCATAGGATGCCGCCGGTCCGCCTTCTCCCTGACTTTCTTCCGGATTGCTGCAAGCTGAGAAAGCCAGTAATACGGCCGCTACAGCTAGCAAACTGATCGTTTTGTTTGTGATTGAATATATTTTTTTAGGCATCTTTTTGGATTTAAAAGGATAGATTTAAGTGCAACGATGGAATAGATGAATCCAACGTGGGTTCAAATCGTTCTTTGATTTTGTAAAAAGTTTTACGCTGACTCTGTTAAATGGTCAGATAATTAGCTATCAGAATGGTGGAAACATAATATCATCTGCATACAGGGAGGTATTGGGGATAAACGACGAATTTTACATGATTTACCGTTTATCTTCTAATGAGGTACGTTTATAGATTGATAGGTGCATCTCATCGGATAAAGTTGGAAAATGCGTTTCTCACCGTTTTTTTAAGCTACATAATCAGATACGTATACAGATGAACGCACAAAAAAATCGAAAAGGGCTCTTCTCCCGAGAACTGCAACTGACACTTTTACTCTGGGTGATATACCTGATCATTCCTTACCTGGTGGTTCCGGAGCGATATGCTTACAGCCTTGCTCCCTCTGAACTCGCTATTAAAGCAAGCTACTTAATGCTGGCTTTGCTCAACAATTACGTGCTTATCCCCCGTTTTTTGCACAAAAGCAAATATGCACTGTTCTCCCTGCTGGTTCTTGCAACAATTGCTCTTGGAGCACTTTTTGAAGAGTCAATACTCGAATATCTCTTTTTCCCGGATACGCGGGGAGCAGAATTGACAATGTCGGGACTGCAGTGGTCTGCTTCCAAAATAGGCTTCGTGCTTATTCTGTTCAGTACCTTTAAACTGATTTGGGATTACCAGAAAAAGCAGCAGCAGATGAACGAGCTTGAAAACGAAAAAATAGCCAGTGAACTTAAATTCCTGAAGTCGCAGGTAAATCCTCATGTGCTGTTTAATAATCTGAATAATATCTACTCCTACGCACTGGAGAAGTCGGAAAAAGTGCCGGAAATGTTGCTGAAACTCTCGGACATTATGCGCTATATGCTCAATGAGGAGGAAAACCAGTTTGTGAGACTCGATAAGGAAATTCGATACCTCGAAGATTTTATAGAGCTGCAGAAACTTCGGCTGGAAGGTAGGGGGGATGTTTCCCTGACGGTAACCGGCAACCCGGAAAATTACAGTATTGCACCTCTCTTACTGGTAGCTTTCGTGGAAAACAGTTTTAAACACAGTATGCAGACAGAAGTGGATAATATTGTTATAGATATCAAGCTGGATATCACTGATGGGATGCTTAACTTTGTTTCGCGTAACTCCTATTCGGAAGATGGCGGACCTTCATTGGCAAATAAAAACGGTCGCGAAACGGGTATAGGTTTACAAAACGTAAAGAAACGTTTAAAATTGATTTACCACGATAAGCACAACCTGAACATATCCAAGGAAAATAATTTCTTTGTTGTTGAACTGTCATTAGATCTTAGTGTAAATGAACCTGAAATGTTTGATCATTGAGGACGAGCTGCCTGCCCAGCGTGTGCTTAAGAATTATATTTCCGATGTCCCCTATCTTGAGCTATGCGGTACCTTTAAAAGTGCAATGGACGCACTGGCAACCGTTCAGTCGCAGGATATCGACCTGCTATTTCTGGATATCAATCTGCCCAAAATATCGGGATTGAATTTTCTCAGGTCTCTGAAAAATCCACCGAAAGTAATTATCACCACTGCTTATCCTGATTATGCTCATGAGGGCTTTGAGCTAGACGTGGTAGACTACCTGCTTAAGCCTTTTTCCTTCGAGCGATTTATACAGGCTCTTTCAAAGTTAAAAGCGGAAACAGGCAACCGGGAATCGGAATCGGCAGGACCCGGTTGGGACTATCAGCACCGGTATGCTTTTGTAAAAGTAGATAAAACGCTACACCGGGTGGATTTCAATAATATTAAATACATTGAGTCAGACAAAGATTATGTGAATATCGTCAGGGATGGTGAGAACCTGATGCTACTGCAAACCTTAAAGCACTGGCAGAATATGCTGCCTGATCAAAGCTTTGCCAGGGTCCATAAATCCTACATTGTCAATATTGCCCGTATCGATAAGATTGTAGGAAACCAGATAAAGATTGAAGATGCCGTCATACCCATAGGGCGTTATTACAAGCAGGATTTTATGGACAAAATTGAACCCATTTCCTGACTAATAGATTACTCTTCTCGAGAAGTATTTGAATATTACATATACCCACACAGATTAGATTCAGGGAATGGTCGGACTTCAGATCGTGGTTTATGCGTATTCATCTGCCGGTCAGGCTTTAAGTAATCACACTAATTCACAATAACATTACAGACACCTAGCATTGGATACCCTAACACAAGTTACCCTGGGCGCTGCCGTCGGCGAGGCGGTGCTGGGCAAGAAAATAGGCAATAAGGGAGCTGCATGGGGTGCTGCATTCGGGGTACTGCCCGATCTGGATGTGCTGGCAAATCCATTTGTATCCGAGGTGCAGGAAATTATCATTCACCGTGGGATCAGCCATTCGCTCTTTTTTAGCGTCGTGGCAGCACCTGTGTTCGGTTATATGCTCTATCGCAAGTATAAAACAGGTCCGGCATCCTGGAGAGACTGGAGTCTAATGGTTTTTCTTACCATACTGACCCATATTTTTATTGATGCCTGCACAGGGTATGGAACACAGGTCTTTCAACCATTCAGCAACTATTCTCTGAGTTTCAATACCATCTTTATCATTGATCCTTTTTACACCCTCCCCCTTTTAATTGGAATTGTTACTGCACTCTTCATGAGATGGGGTTCAGCCCGAAGATGGGCAAATTATATCGGACTCGGATTGAGTTCCCTGTATATGCTGGCCGGTTTCGGGATCAAAAACCACGTGGATACTGTATTTGAACAAAACTTTGAGGAGCAGCAGATTTCGGTCGAACGGTTTATGACCACTCCAATGCCGCTAACTGAGTTTCTCTGGGTGGGCTATGCCATATCCGGGGATAAAATTTATACCGGACTCTACTCGATCTTTGATGATGATACAGACATAACATTTCGAAAACTTGATATGAACCGGGAATTGGTACAACCCTATAAAGAGCAGTTGCCGGTTGAACGCATCCTATGGTTCTCCCACGGGTACTTTCTTGCTGAAAAAAGTGAGGATCATTTTAAGATGCATGATATCCGTTTCGGCCGGTCAGATCTTTGGTTTAGTACGCAACAGGCACCCATGGTGTGGACCTATAACTTAACATTCAATGAGGATTCTACGCGCGTGACCGGCTTTAAGCACCAGGAGCCGGCATTTGAATTTAGTCGGGAGCGTTTTGGTAAGCTTATTGACCGGATTACCGGTGAATAAATATTGATCATCCGGATGGGGCGTACGATCCGGTTTCAGCAATATTATTGAAGAGGGCTATTAAGCTTCTGTATAATTTGCAAGGAGCACTTAGCAGCTCACCCAGCCACCTTCGTTATTGCTTTCGTTGAGGGCATCTATCACTTTCATATTGGCTACGGCATCTTCAAGTCCGGTGGGCACGTTGCTATCATCGATTATAGCTTTGGAAAAGTGGTCACCCTGAAGAGTATACTGGTTGCAAGGTTCAAAACTTATCTCCTCCTCACCGGTGTTATTTTCGAGATGAAGTACCGTGGGAATTTCGGATGTCGGATTAAAGGGCATGGGTATCTCAATCTTTCCTTCAGTTCCGAATACTGAAACGCTTTGATGGCGTGTAAGCTGGGTGGCAGAGGTAAAGGTGGCTGAACCGGATGGGAAAGAAAGAATCGCAGATGTGAGACGCTCAATTTTTAATTCAGGATCTATTTCCATGGAGCCGATCACCCTTGTCGGTTCATCTTCAAACAGGAAACGAGGGACTGAAATGCAATAGCATCCTATGTCCATGAGACTGCCACCTCCCATTTCCGGCTTGTTACGTATATTATCGGGGTCATCATTGAAATATGAAAAAAATGATCTCACCGTTTTAAGTTCACCGATGGCACCTGAACGTATCAACTCACGGACTTTTTTCCATCGAGGATGATGGCGATACATAAAGGCTTCCATAATTTTTAGGCCGGGATATTTTCGGGCTTCAAACAGCAGTTGTTGTGCTTCTACATGTGAGAGGGCAATCGGTTTTTCGCAGAGCACATGTTTACCTGCCTGTAATGCTTTAATGGACCAGTTAACATGGAGATGGTTGGGCAAGGGATTATACACAGCGTCCACCTCATTACTTTCCAGGAGCTTTTCATAGCTACCATAAGCTTTTTCGATGCCAAGTTTATCGGCCACCTTCTCAGCTTTTTCCGGGTCCCGGGAGGCTATAGCAACTACCTTGGAATTGGTACCCTGTTGCATCGCCGGTATAACATCTTTCACTGCAATTTTTGCTGTACTTAAAACACCCCATCGAACTTTATTCATAGCTTGTATAAGATTACTTACCTAAGGAATTACTTCGCCTGTGAGCCATCCTGAAGATGGAATCTCTTTGCCAATTTACAAATGGTGCAGCAAATCGCAACCCGGGAATCAGGTAAAATGGATCAACAGAATTGCTATTGCAGCCGGAAAGGCCTGAATGTATAAGATAGATTTTTTAGCTGTTACAGCACCGAAAATTCCGGCGACTAATATACAGGCCAGAAAGAAAAGTACGGTCTCTATTCCATGGCTTCCGCGAAACAATCCCCAAATGAGTCCCGCAGCTAAAAAACCGTTATAGAGACCCTGGTTGGCAGCGAGGACTTTGGTTTTTGCGGCAAGTTCTTTGCTATGATTGAAAATCTTGAGACCTACCGGTTTATCCCACAGAAACATCTCTAGAACCATGAAACTGAAATGCAGCAGAACGATAAGAACAACGGATGACTGGGCATAGAGTGACATAAGCAGGCTTTTATGATAGTGATTACCCTAATAAGCGCAGTTGGCATATCAATTACAACTGCAAACCGCTGCCGTTGGAATGACACATTTCTCCCCAATGATTGTCGTATTTGGCCTTTGCCTTGTTTATAGCTTGACTTTGAATGATGAACCAACTCAAAGGTGACTGTTATGGAAAGCCATAGGGATAATCCGTCAAAAATGATCTCCAAACTGCTGGTATTAACAGGGCTGCTGTTCTACCTTGTTCCCTCACCAGTTGCGGCCTACCAGTTTCCAGAGGAAATTCCGGCAAAAACCTATAGCTTTGATCATGTTATCAACCGGCGAGGGGAATCACGAATCACCATGCTGACAGGAATTCCCATAGTAGGGACCGCGGAGTATGCATATGGAATTTCGGACCGTCTTACAGCAGGTGTGTTTGGCGGCTTCACTCCCTTTGAGGAAGCCGTTGGTATCAGAGTGAGAACTGTTTTATATCAGAAGAAGGCGTTATTCCGGGTTTATTATTGTACGCCTATCGTTTTTTATCCGCAAAGAAGTTTGGTTGATCCTGAGCCTTGGTGGCTTATCCGACCGAATATAAATTTTGAGTGGCTCGTCAACTCCGGGTTCCGTTATAAATTCGGAGCCAGTATGATCGGTGTAGCTACTCACCGGCAGGTCTTTGGAGGTGGCGGGACCGGGGATCAGCAGCTATCTCCAGAGTTGTGGACGGCAATTCACGGTGGGTTTAGTCTTCCGGTAGGAAAACAACTCTCCTTCCAGACCGAGCTCTCTTACATCACAAAAGGAATGGGAACCATCACCGATTTTTTCGGAGGACCTCCGATGCTGGCCATCGTCGGATTTTCCTATACCTTTTAGCAGGGTCCCGCCGCTTGCTACAATTCCTATACAAGCTGATTACATATAACGGGCAACTTAGCTTCATTGCATAGATTACGTTGCCAAACTTGAATAGGTAAACCGAAGCTATACAGATTAATTTTCTTCTTCACCGCCACCATCACCTTTACTTTTTGCCGAAGGTGAGATAATAGGTTTATCGCCTCCCAAACCTCTAAACGCATCTATGAAGTCGAGTGGAATCGGCATAAACACAAAGCTGGTATTTTCTTCTGCAACATCATTCATGGTTTGCAGAAAGCGCAATTGCAGTGCGGCCGGGGCGGTCTGTATCATCTTGGCAGCATCCACCAATCGTTCCGCGGCTTGGTATTCACCTTCGGCATTAATAACCTTGGCGCGCCGGTCACGTTCTGTTTCTGCCTGTCGGGCCATGGCGCGCTTCATATTCTCGGGTAGTACCACATCACGAACTTCCACCGACACCACTTTGATACCCCAGGGATCGGTCTGGCGATCGATTATCTCCTGAATATTCTTGTTAACCTTTTCACGTTCCGCCAGCAGCTCATCCAGTTCAACCTGACCCACGATACTTCTCAGGGTAGTTTGAGCCAGCATGGAAGTGGCGTGGATATATTGTTCAACCTGGATGACCGCCTGCTCGGCGTCGATGACCCGGAAAAAGGTAATGGCATCTACGTTTACGGTTACGTTATCCTTGGTGATTACCTCTTGCTTGTCAACGTTAATGGTAAGTACCCGGAGATCCACCCTTTCAATTTTATCGATAAAAGGAATTAGAAAGATGAGTCCGGGTCCCTTGGTTTTCTGGAATTTACCGAGTCGAAATACTACAGCGCGTTCATATTCTCTTAATATCTTGAACATCTGAGGCAGCAAAATTGCTGCAAGTACCGCAATCGTAATAATCCAGGTCAGGGAATTGACTAAACCTTCGCCATTTTCCATAATAGTATCCGTTTAATTTAAGTTATGTGTTTCAGGTCGAAGACTTAACTTTTACTTTCAAGCCGCTGACCTCTTTAATTTCACAATATTTTCCTTCAGGAATTTCTTCATCGCTGACAGCTGTCCAGTACTCGCCGTTGAAAAATACACGTCCTGTGCCGTTATGTATGGCGTCAACAACTTCTGCCTGTTTTCCGATCATAGATTCTTTACCGGTTACCCCTTTGCTGAATTGAATGCGCACGCCCTCAGTAACGATCCATACAAAAAACAGGGTGGTTAACACGGTAGCCGGAACTAACCAACCCCAGGATAGCTCCATTGATTCCGGCAGGTCCTGAAATAGCATGAGTGCCCCGAGGAAAAATGATACGGCACCGCCGGCAATGAGAAGACCGAAAGCAGGTGTAAAAGCTTCAGCGACAAATAGTACGATAGCCAGACCGATAAGAGCAAATCCTGCGATATTGATGGGCATAGCAGCGGATGCATACAACAGCAATATGAGGGCTATCACACCGGCCACTCCGGGAACAATGGCACCCGGATTGGTTACTTCACCGATGATGCCATAAATGGCAATCATGGTTAGAATGAGCATGACCTCCGGACGCATGATAAATGCCAGCAGCGTTTCAGCAAGATTTGTCGGTATTTCTTCAATGCGCGCATTATTGGTGTTTAGGGTGTCCCCATTTATTATCTGTCCGTCTGTCTGGCGCAACAAATCTTCACGGCTATCAGCAATTAAATTGATTACGTTCAACTCCAGGGCCTCTTCTGCCGTTATGGATTCGCCGTCTCGTACAGCTGATCGGGCCCAGTCTGCATTGCGATCTCTTCGGTTGGCAATACTTTCTATAAAGCTTTCGGAATAGCTAAAGATTTTCTTCGTCATCACGGAGTCCTGCTGCCCGCCTCCCATTTGCACCGGCGAGGCTGCACCGATGGTGGTTGCGGGGGCCATGGCTGCTATATGTGCTGCCATTGTAATAAAGGTACCCGCACTGGTTGCAGAGCCTCCTTCAGGACTTACATAGACCATGATGGGCAAGTCTTCCGAATCCAGGAAAGATTGTACAATGTTCTTAGTCGACTCAAGCAGGCCACCCGGGGTATCGAGCTCCACAATCAATGCCTCAGCTCCCATTGCTCGGGCTTCCTTGATGCCACGGTTGATATAATTGGTTGTTGTGGGAGATATGGATCCGTCAACCCGAATCACAGCCACCGTGTTTGAGGAATCTTCAGTGCGGGTTGTGTCAGGCGGGGTCTGACTCCCGGTCTGTCCAATGAATAAAGTGAGTAAGAATAACAGGTATTTCATAACTGTAATTTACGAAGTTGAGTCAAGGAAACAACCGTATGGAAGGATAAGTTCTCTTTATTTATTAACTAATTAGTTAGTTAATAAATAATTTTCTAAATCGTTTTAGGGTTAGTTATATTTAACTAACTGTTTAGTTAAATATAGGAAGGTAATTTATGTCTGATCAAAGGGGAAATATACTGGAAGCAGCATTGGACGAGTTTGCCGGCAATGGCCTTGCAGGGGCCCGTCTGAAGAATATTGCCGATGATGTAGGGGTTACCAAAGCTATGATACACTACTATTTCGGTTCCAAAGAGAATCTTTTCAAGGAGGTCTTTGCCGAAGCCTACCATACGGTAATCGGTGACCTCATGAACTGTCTTGAAAAGGATGAATCGATTTTTGTTAAAATTGAGGAGTTTATTGAGCAGGCGGTTGATCGTTTTCATATCTATCCCTCGCTGGTAGATTTTCTTGTAAATGCCATGAACAAAAATCCGGAGTCGACGGTACCATTGATGAGGGATTTAATGGATTATGATAGTTCAGTTTTTGAAAACCAGCTTCAGGAAGCGGCTTCACAATATGAAATTGCGGCGGTTAACTGTGACCAGGTAGTGCTTAATATGCTATCTCTTTGTATGTTTCCTTATGGTGCAAGGGTTTTTATGAGTGAACTGCTGCATAAGGAGAGTGAGCAGGCTTACCGTGAATTGCTTGAGCAGCGAAAAGGAATTATTACCGATACGATTATCAACTGGCTGGCCTCGTGACATCCAATGAAAAAACTAACCCTCCTCATACTGGGACTGCCCCTGATCTGGATTGGCTGTTCTACTCCTAACTATTATATCAGTGAAGAGCAGCTGCAGGAGGAGAGGCCAGAGAGGCCGGCTTCCGATGACTTGGTCTACAAGATATTTCTGATTGGCGATACCGGCGCACCGGCAAGACATTCCATGGAGCCTTCTTTTGCGCTTTTAAATGAAATGCTGAATAAAGCGGGCTCGCAGAGCGCTGTAATATTTTTAGGGGATAATATATATCCCTCGGGCCTGCCCGATTCAACCCACCCCGGCAGAAGATTGGCAGAAAACATATTAAATAGGCAGCTGTCCATACTTGATGGTTTTGAGGGTCGCATGATTTTTATTCCCGGGAATCATGACTGGTTAAGCGGCGGTGCGGAGGGGTTAAACCGGCAAAAAGAGTACATCGAAAAGTACCTCAATCGTGAAGATGTCTTTCTGCCCGAGGGTGGTTTCCCGGGTCCTGTTGAAGTCGAGCTCATGGATAAAGACGACCATCCGGATCTTAGAGAAGATATCCGGTTGATTATTCTGGATACTCAATGGTGGCTGCAAAAAGATAACAAGCCATTCGGTGAAACCGGAGAGTATATGTTAAACGATGCCGGTGATTTTTTACGGGAACTGCAGAATACCCTGCTTGAGAGAAGAAATGACCATGTTATGGTACTGGGACATCATCCCTTATTTTCCAATGCCAGTCATGGAGGTTATTTCCCGCTTAAAACTCATTTGCTGCCACCCGTATTCGGTAGTCTTTATGTGGGATACCGAAAATTTTTCGGCTACCCCCAGGATATTGCGCACCCCCGCTATGGCCTGCTAAAAGAGGAGCTTCTGGGATTATTTAACGGCCATCAGGACCTGATATATGCTTCGGGGCATGATCACGGACTACAGTATTTTAAAAAAGAGCGAAAAAACGAGAGGCAGCATTACCTTGTCAGTGGGGGAGGTACCGATGCTGATTTTGTTGCAAAGGGCCGGGAAGCAGATTTTGCGGCGCAAAGTACAGGATTTGCCACAGTATCTTACTATGCTGACGGATCGAGCTGGCTGGAGTTTTGGCAACCGGTACATGATAATAACGAAGGCAAGATGCTGTTCCAAACCAGAATGGGTATTCCCTATGCCGACCCATTTGCAAATAGGGAAGAACCTGCTACTAAAGAAGAGATGCCTGATCTCAAGGACAGCACTTTGACAATGGCAGCAAATCCTGAGTATGATAAAATGGGGTGGTTCGGACGCCTGATAGCCGGTGAGCATAATCGCGGTATCTGGAATATTCCGGTGGAAGCGCCGGTATTTGATGTAGGATCAGTTAAAGGCGGTTTAAAACCGACTGAGGTGGGAGGTACCGGTCAGACCACGAATCTGAGGCTGGAATCTGAAGATGGCCATGATTACGTATTGCGATCAATAGATAAAGAAGCCGGCCGTATATGGGAGGATGAGCTAAAGGACACCTTTGCTCATGATATAGCTCAAGATCAGTTTTCCATAATTCATCCATACGCTCCATTCATCTTGCCTGACCTGTCCGATGCCGTGGGTGTATTTCATACCAATCCTGAGTTATACTATGTGCCGGATGATTCACGCCTGGGTGAATATGCCGACTTGATGGCGGGAGAGTTTGCACTTTTTGAAGAACGCCCGGATGGGGATATGAGTGAGGTTGAAAGCATGGGCTATTCGGAGGAGGTGCTGGGCAGCCGGCAAATGCTGCTGAAGGTAGATGCCGATATTGATCATCACGTGGATCAGCAGGCCTTTGCAAGGGCAAGGCTCTTTGATTTACTGATAGCTGATTGGGATCGTCACGCCGATCAATGGAGGTGGGGCGCATTTGAGCCGGAGGATGAAAAAGGAAAAATTTATAAACCTATTCCCCGCGACCGTGACATGGCTTTTATGCGCATGAACGGGATTTTGCCCACCATCGGAAAGTTAAATCTCTTTTACCAGTACCAGGGGTTTAGTCGCCGTTACGGTAACCTAAAGGGATTGACACTGAATTCATTGGGTCTTACAAGACGTTTTACCAACCAAATGACTAAGGATGATTGGCTGGCTTTAGCAGACAGCATGCAGGATAGTCTAACAGATGAAATTATCGAAGAGGCCGTTCGCAGGTGGCCTCCTGCGGTTTATGAGTCCAATGGTATTTATACCATAGAGGTATTGAAGACCAGAAGGGATCAGCTCAAAGAGGTGGCGGCCGATTATTTCGAGTTGATTTCAACCGCTGTTGATGTGGTTGGAAGCGAAAAGCACGAGTGGTTTTATGCCGATAGAATAAGTCCGTCAGAAACAAGGGTCAGGGTGGAAAAGAGAACCCGGGAAGGGGTGTATCGGGAGTTGGTTTATGATCGCGTATTCAATAATGAGGAGACCGAGGAAATAAGGCTTTACGGACTGAGCGGATTGGATCATTTTGAGGTCAGCGGCAATTACGACAACGGTATAAAACTCCGCATCATCGGTGGCCCCGGAAGCGATACCTTTATTGATTCCACCAGGGTCAATAGACGAAGCAGAGCCCGGATTTATGACACGGATATAGGCAATGATTGGCTAGTGAGGGGAAGTGTTATAGACAGGCGTTCCTCGGATCCCAGAGTTCATGAATACCGTTATGCTACCAATTATCACTACAGTCGAACCGACCCCCTCCTGTTTTTCGGAAGCAATACAGATGACGGACTCTTTATGGGAGGCGGATTTACCTATAAGCAGTATGCATTCCGTAAAGGACCTGAGGCACACAAACACATGTTCAAAGGCAACTATGCCCCGGCCAGTCGCGCCTTTAATCTAAAGTACAATGGCGAGTTTAAGCAGGTATTCGGTGACTGGAACTTCACCCTGGATGTTTCGGTATTGTCTCCGAACAATATCAGGAATTATTTCGGACTCGGAAACGACACAGAGAATACCGAAGATAATGAGGAATATTATCGTGCCCGTTTTTCGGAGTATCGGGTGGCACCAGGCTTGATGAGAACACTCCGGACGGGTATTACTCTTGTTATCCGTCCGACATTTGAGGTGACCAATTACAAGGAACAAGAGGGTCGTTTTATTACACAGCCCCAAGCAGGCATTGATGAGAACACGTTTGAGGATCAGTGGTTTGGGGGATTGGAAGTGGAACTGAACCTAAAAAGCATCGATGATGCATTAAATCCCAAGCAAGGTTTTGCCTGGCAGAATCGGGCAGATATTAATTTCGGGCTCGAAAACACATCGGCAACATTCAGCAAGCTGCAGTCAGATCTTAGTTTTTATTATTCGCCGGTTCTTTCGCCGCAGGTAACCATAGCTACCCGCATTGGAGGGGCTCATAACATCGGTGATTTCCCGTTTTTCCACTCGAATACTTTGGGTACCCGTCACAACCTGAGGGGCTACATCAATACCCGTTTTGCCGGTCGCAGCAGCTTGTATAACAACCTGGAGCTCCGCACCAAACTCTTCGACATGTACAACTATATATTCGGAGGCGAGGCAGGAGCTTTAGGCTTTCTGGATACCGGCAGGGTGTGGACTGATGGGGAGGATTCTGATACCTGGCACCGGGGGTACGGAGGAGGATTGTGGTTCAGTGTTTATAAAAAAGCTATAATTAATGTAACTGTAGGGTTCTCTGAAGAGGGCTATTACTACACAGCGGGAGCCGGTTTCTATTTTTAATTGGTGTCAGGTACCTGTTATTTACTATGATACCGATAAATAGAAGAAACTTTCGTAATTTGTTATAGAATGTAATCAAGCTCAGAGAGTAAGGGGGCATGTATAAAGACATTCAGGAAGGGTCACATTATATTTAGATTTTAGCAATGGTAACTGAAAACATACGTCTTCTGGCTGCAATCATGTTTGCGGATATGGTTGGGTACACCGAATTGATGCAGCAGGACGAAGAGCAGGCAAAAAAGAACCGCGATCACCAGCGCGCCGTATTGGAAGATTGCATTCTGCTGCATCGCGGAAATGTAATACAGTATTATGGGGATGGTAGCCTGAGTATTTTCGGTAGCGCCATCGAAGCAGTAAAATGTGCCATAGCCATTCAGAAACGTCTTCAGAAGGAGCCAAAGGTACCGCTCCGAATAGGTTTGCATCTGGGCGATATCGTTTATGATGATGAAGGAGCATATGGTGATGCCGTGAACCTGGCAGCGCGCATCGAATCACTCGCCTCTCCGGGAAGCGTAATGATGAGCGACCGGGTGAATGATGAGCTTTTGAGCCATCCGGGAATAGAAACGGTCAGTTTAGGCAAGCACTATCTTAAGCACATTAAACGTGCCGTGGAAGTCTTTGCCGTTAAGCAGAAGGGACTTTCGGTACCCACGCTCTCCAGCATCAAGGCACAGACGGGTAGTTCATCGCGTAGTATTGCCGTGCTGCCTTTTGTGAATATGAGCGGCAATGTAGAGAATGAATATTTTAGTGACGGGATCACCGAAGAGATCATTAATGCCCTGGCTCGTGTAGAGGGACTGAATGTGACCTCTAGAACATCGGCCTTTGCTTTTAAACAGAAGAATAAAGATATCCGTGATATTGGGACAGAACTCAATGTAAGTCATGTACTGGAAGGAAGCGTGCGGCGCTCGGCAAACCAGGTACGTATTACTGCCCAGTTGATTAACACAAGTGACGGTTTTCATATTTGGTCGGAAGTATTCGACAGGGATTTGGAGGATATTTTTCAGGTACAGGATGAAATTTCCAAAAAGATCACAGCCAAGCTAAAGGAAAATGTTAAAGAAATTGCCGCACCCGAGAAGCTGGTTCAGCAGAGCACCGATAATGTTCGCGCCTATAACCACTACCTGAAGGGTAAGTACTACTGGCATAAATGGACTTCGGAAGCGGTACTGAAAAGCATTAAACAGTTCGAGGAGGCTATAGAGTTATGTCCCGATTACTCCGAAGCCTATGCCGGACTGGCGATGTCGTATTCCTATCTGGGAGCAATAGGACAGATGCCATCCCATATAGCTTATGAAAAAGCGGAGAAAGCTGCACTGAAATCCCTTGAATATGATGACCGCATTTCCGCTTCACATACGGCCCTGGCACTGGTGAAAGTATTGCTTCACTGGGATTTCAAAGGTGCCGCAAAGCATTTTGAGAAAGCCCTGGCCTTGGGCCCTGAGTCTCCGAATGTAAAGCAGGCCTATGCCCTCTTTTTAAAGGTACAGGGTAAGAACAAACAGGCTATCCGTATTCTTAAAGAAGCACTGGTTCAGGACCCTTTTTCCCTGACCATCAATTCAGACCTGGCAAGAGCCTATCTCAATGCCGGCAAAAACAAGAAAGCTCTGGAGCAGTTTAATAAAACGCTCGACCTTGACGCCAATTTCCGTACGGCCATTGAAGGAAAGGGATGGGCTTACGTGGCACTGGGCGAGTATGAAAAGGCGGAAGAGATCTTTGAGGATTATCGAAAATCAGTAGGTCATAAGCTGAAAGGAATTACGCAACTGGGATATATTTACGGGAAACTTGGCAAGGAAAAAAAGGCCGAAAAGATATTGGAACTGTTGAAACAGCGGGAGAAAGAAGATACAGAGATATCTCTGGCTATGGATTTCGCAGTAGTTCACCTCGGGATGGGGAATAAAGAGAAAGTATTCGAATACCTGCAGCAGGCATTTGATGAGCACCTCGGCGGCATTTTGTTTATCAAGACAAATCCTATTTGGGAGGATATCCGGGACGATGAACGCTTTGACAAGCTCGTGGATGCCATCGGATTAAACGAAAACCAGCTGGTGATAATTTAATTTAAAAGAGAGTATTTTGATTCAGATTCTTTTATATATATTCCATATTTGAATAAGGGGAAACGTGATGGAAGAAGAAAAACAGTCGTCCGCAAAAGCGGGAAATGGTGGTTCCGGTGGTAAAGCCGAAAACAGCAACGGTGCCTCCGGGGAAAACGATTACAGAACGGAAAAAGATAAAAAGCTGGGCTCCCGGAAGCGCGGCATATCGGATATGTTTCGTACCTCGTATCGTACGCATGTTGAGCTGAGTGCGATAGCTGACAACAAGTCAAACATCATGATCAGCATCAACGGGATCATCATATCCATTATCATTGCCTCCATTTCGCCCAAGCTGGATGCCAATATTTGGCTGCTCTGGCCAACTGCCGCCTTGCTGGTGTCCTGTCTGGGTTCGCTGGTATATGCTATTCGTGCCGCCCGTCCACGGGTGAGCAAGGAGCCCGTTACGCTGGATGATGTTCGTGCCAATCGCGCCAATATTCTCTTTTTCGGTAACTATCACAATATGGAAAGAGCCGAGTTTGTAGAGGGCATTGAAGAATTGATGGTGGATGAACAGAGGTTGTATGATTCCATGGCTCGCGACCTTTATGGCTTGGGCAGTGTGCTTGCCCGCAAATACGAGTTGCTACGGGTGTCATACAATATATTTATGTTCGGCATCATTGTGGGGGTATTTCTATTTCTGGGTGTGTTTTTCACCATCCCGTCGATGGGTATTTAAAGATTGAAATAGAAGCGGTTATAGAATGCCCTGCTTATTTATTAAGCCAGAAAGGGATTGCATCATTTTGAGTAACCGGCCTTTAATTCGTTGATCTTCTTTTCCAAAATCTCAAGCACCAGCTCGATATCTTCAAGATGGGTACGAAAACTCAGTACGGCTAGTCGCAGGTAAACAGTATCTTCGATACTGGTTGAGGATAGAAAAACCCTGCCGTCTTTGTGCAAGGCATCGACCAGCTTTTTATTGAATTTATTGGTATCGGCATCTCTGTGTGAGGGGACGTAACGGAAAAACATCACCGATAGCTCCGGTTCAGGTCCAACTTCAATCCCTTCAATTTTTTGAACCTCCTGATAAAAGTAATTCGTCAAAGCAAGTTTTTCGTTGAGTGCTGCACGAAAAGGTTTAACTCCGAAGAGTTTCAGCGGCAGCCACATTCGGAGTCCACGGAAGTGTTTGGAAAGCTCGGGAGACAAGTCAGCCGGGGAGAGTTCATCGGTTGCCGATAGGGTATCCTGCAGATAGTTGGCCGTCATATGCTGAGAGTCGTACAGCTTTTGAACATCCCTGACCAGAAGTGCACCCGATCCGTAGGGAAGGAATAACCCTTTGTGGGGGTCAATGGTTACCGAGTCGGCTTTCTCAATACCTTTCATCTTTTGTTTTCCCCGCTTGGTAAGAAGAAAGAAACCCCCATAAGCGGCATCGACATGTAGCCAGATGCTGTGTTTTTCAGCGATGCCTGCAATATCCTCGAGGGGATCGACGGCACCGAGATCGGTAGTGCCGGCGGATGCAAATATGATAAGAGGTATCAACCCCTCTCTCTTATCCTCTTCAATCCTCTCATCAAGCACTTGCGGTTTCATACGGTACCGGTCATCCATTTCAATGGTACGCATGGTGGCATCAGCAAGCCCTCCAAACTTTATGGCTTTAATGACACAATGATGTACCTGCCGGGTGGTATATATGACCGCATTCTCAAAGTCTTTCGATGAGATGCCTGAATGATCCCTGGCGGTAACGAGTCCGGTGAGGTTTGCAATAGAGCCGCCGGATGACAAGTTACCCCCCGAGCTTTCCGGGTAACCTATCAGATCACACATCCAGCGAATACACATATTTTCTATACGAACGGCGCCGGGTGACGAAAAAAACACCCCGGCATAGCGGTTACTTACTGCGGCCAGAAAATCTGCCAGGGCCGAAGGGTAAACCCCGCCACCGGGAATATAACCCATATGCCTGCCTGAAGCCGGATTCAAACCGGCACTATCTACCTGGTCCTCAATCAGATTTAGGAGGTCCTTAAGTTCAGTAGAATGCTCTGAAAAAGGATGGTTGCGTATTTCCGATGCTTTATCGTCAGTTTCTATAAATGACTTCTTGTTGGGAAGGTCTTCCAGAAAGTTCTGACCATAGTGCATCACCTTTGCCGTCATACTAATTCGATCTTTAAAATCGGGCTCCAGCTTTCTTGCTTCCTTTTCCAGCTCTTTTATCTGATTTTTCATCCTAAAATAAAATATTGAGTATCTGCATTGATTGCCTTTTATGCCTTTGATACCTAAAAAAACTAATGGGAAAAACGAAAACCGTATCCGCGAATCCCGAACACGGCACATTGAATAGCTGCTGGTCTATGTATTAAAGGTATTCAACTTTTTACTGCTTGCTAAAGCGCATGGATAGACTTCACCGGGTATTAGTCGGTCTCGCCGTACTCTTCCTTAAAGGCATTTTTAATGCGCTGATTCATATGCCTTTTATAATTTTCATATTCGTATTTTCGAATGGTAAAGCTCGAGCGGTAATTCCCATCATTACAAACAACGGAATACTTGTTCGGTTTTTCCGTCTCTTCAATAGTGACTTCAATATCACCAAGCTTGTATTTTTCTACGAGGTCAGGCATATATATATATTTGTTTTTTAGGATGCAGAATATAACAATTATTTGTCTAAATAGACTCAATCAGGACCTGTAGGCAGGCTGACGGGAATGATTTTTTGAGCTCTCAGCTTTTTTGACGAAACTTCTATACTTATAAGGGCATCGACCTACCGGCATCGTTCATCAATGCCTATTTATTTCTTTTATGGAAAATAAAAAATATACCTATTACGGCAATCAATTTAAGGCCAGGGTGGCTCTTGCAGCCTTAAAGGGCACGCCATTATCCGAATTGTCCGAGGAACATGAAGTGTCGGAGCAGGAAATAAAAAGTTGGGTAAAACGCCTGGAAGATAGAGCCGAATTGATTTTTCTGGAGGAAGAGGAGGAGAGGTCCTTCCCGGATACGGTGGATTCGGAAATCAGGGATTACGCTGCCCTTCTAAGAACGACTCTGGAGGCCACTCCAAACGGCATTCTGGTAGTTGATTTGGATATGAATATCATTGCTTACAACAACTACTGTCTTAAGATGTGGCAGGTGCCGGAACATGTAGCGGCTATCGGGAAGCTTGACAAGGTGATGGAATATATCTTGCCCCAATTGAAGTACCCGGAAAAGTATAAAGAAGATTTTAAAAGCATTTACGAGAATCCCGAGGCAGAAAACCGGAAGATACTGGAATTTAAAGACGGAAGAGTCTTCCAGAGGCACTCCATTCCATTCTTACAATCCGGTGAAATAAAAGGACGTGTAACGAGCTTTGCAGATATCACCGATTTTAAACAGGCCCAGGATAAACTTGAGCGATTCAGCAATTTGCTGAACTCTATTACCACCAATGTCAATGAAGGCATTTTAAGAAGTACTCCTGAAAAAGGACTGATATTTGTTAATGACGCTTTTGTAAGAATGTTCGGGTATGATTCGAAGAAAGAGGTACTTCAGATAAAACCGGAACAGTTTTATGCTGATCAGAAACACCGGTGGGAGCTGGTTGAAATACTGAAACAGAAAGGAAAGATCAGAAATGAAGAAGTACTTTTTAAGCGTAAAGACGGCTCTACATTCTATGGTCTTGAGAATTGTACCATCTCCAAAGAAGGAGACCAGATTTATATTGATGCTGTTATTAACGACATTAATGAGCGAAAGATAACGGAAGAAGCGTTACGAGAAAGTGAAGAGAAGTATCGTACTATTTTGGAAAATATTGAAGACGGATACTTTGAGACGGATCTGGAAGGTAATTTCACGTTTGTAAACCCGGCAGTATCAAAAATTCTAGGATATTCAGAAAGCGAGCTTCTGGGCATGAATAATCGGGAATACATGGACGATGAAAATGCAAAAAAAGTGTTCAGTACCTTTAACGAAGTCTTCAGAAACGGGGTGCCTCAAAAAGGATTTGACTGGATGCTACAGAAGAGCGACGGCAGCAAGATTTATGTAGAGGCTTCCTTCAATTTACGAAGAGATGCAGAGGGAGAACCCATTGGATTCAGGGGAATAGTCAGGGATATTACAAATCGTAAAGAGAGAGAGGAAAAGATCAAGGATTCCCTCCGTGAAAAGGAAGTACTGTTAGGTGAAATTCATCATCGTGTTAAAAATAATCTCGCAGTAATTTCGGGGTTGCTATATCTGCAAGCCGAAAAAACAGAACTTGAAGCCGGTCGGAACCTGCTGCAACAGAGCCAGGGTCGTATCAACTCAATGGCTTTAATTCATGAGCTGTTGTACGAGAATCAGAATTTTTCAGGCATTGATCCCGGCAAGTACATCGAACAGCTAATTAATCACATTAGCAGCAACCTGAATGTTAGGGATAAGGATATCGCCATTTCAGTTCAAACTGCCGATCTTCAACTGGATATGAATAATGCCATACCCTGTGCGCTGCTTATTAATGAATTGTTGACCAACGCCTATAAATATGCCTTTACCGGCAGGGACGAAGGTAGAATTTCTGTTACTATTTACCGTGAAGAGGGATACAATCATATCGAGGTTAAGGATGACGGCGTTGGTATTCCCGATTCCTATATCAGGGGTGAGGGTGAAGAGGGACTGGGTATGAGCTTGGTACGCATACTCACTCAGCAGTTAAAAGGCACCCTGTCTATTGAAAATGATAACGGTACCCAATTCAGGATCTCTTTCCCGGCCGAACGGGATATGGAATGAGAGGTATTTTTTCTACTTGAGGTGGGAAGGTACTTCCACTTCTTCTTCAAGGTTCGAAACAGCCTTGTTGATGTCCAGGTAAAAGTTCTCCTCTCCTAGCAGCTCCACCAGTCCGGAACGTTGAAAGAGGTCACGAACGGGACCTTTCACATTCGCAAAAATGACGTCGATATCCCGGTTGTGATACTCGTCGATAAGCTCCCTAAGGGCATGCAGGGCACTGGAGTCGACTTCGTTGATGCCGTTGGCGTCGATAATAACCTGTTCGAGATTTTTTTCGCTAACAATTTCCAGCTCCTCCAGTTTCTCTTTCATAAACTCAATATTGGCAAAATAGAGGGTTGAGTCGATGCGTACGATAATGGTATTGCTCTGGGTTTTAGCATCGGGGTAGCGTTCAAGATCACGGTATTTGTCTGTTTCAGGGATACGACCCAGCATTACGATATTGGGATGGCTGCTATTGTAGATCACGATAATGAGTGAGAGGATCACCCCGATTCCTATCCCCTCCAGAATGCCAAATGCCAGGGTTGATACAAAGGTTAGGATGAGTAATGCCAATTCCCGTCGTCTGACTTTCCAAAGAAAAGTGACCTCTTCCCAGTCAATGAGGCCGGGGACGGCGGTTAAAATAATTGCTGCCAGCACCGTTTTGGGTAGATAGTAGATCAGGGGTGTAAGAAAAAGTACGGTAAGCGTTACCAAAAGTGCGCTAACCACCAAAGAAATACTGGTCTTGGCACGATTCTCATCGTTAACGATGGTCCGTGAAAAACTTCCCGCCACGGGATATGCCTGGAATAAAGATCCGATCATATTTGCCAGTCCAAGGCTGTAAAGCTCCTGGTTGGAGTCAACTTTGTAGTTGGGATTCCGCTTAACCATAGTTTTGGCGAGTGCTATAGACTGTGTAAATCCCAGAAAGGCAACCGCCAGAATGGTTGGAGCCATAGGCCCGAATGGAAAGTTCGGCCCAAAGGGAAAGTCCAGAATGTCGGGTATGATAGGCTTGGGAAATCCCTCCGATACACTGCCTACAATCGCTACGCCGGATTCTTCGAGGTTAAAATACCAGACCCCTGCGATCGCCGCTAAAACAGTAACCAGCTGAATGGGAAAAGAAGGTTTCCACTTTTTCATGACCCAAATGATAAGTATAGCACCCATGCCGACACTGAAGGTAAGGAGATGAATTTCCTGCCAGTTTGAGAAAACCTCCGAAAGAGTTCTATAGATGTATTTGCTCTGGGGCAAATCCATTCCAAGCAGGTTTTCAAGTTGACTTGCCCCGATGATAAAAGCAGCGGCTGAAGTAAATCCGCTCAATACCGGACTTGAAATGAAGTTCATAAGAAAGCCTAGGCGAAAAGCTCCCATCAAGATTTGTGTAATGCCGACAAAAAATGCCAGCGTGATTGCCAGACTTATATATTCTTGGGTACCGGCTTCAGCAACACTTCCGACACCGGTAGCAACAAGTAAGGAGATGATCGCTACAGGTCCGATAGCCAGCTGTCTTGAGGTACCGAAAACGGCGTATATGGCAAGTGGGATAATGGAGGCATAAAGCCCGTAAATTGCCGGGAGTCCGGCGATGATAGCATAGGCCATGCTCTGCGGGATAAGCAAAACACCGACCGTTAGACCGGCACGGAAGTCTTTCTTGAGATCCGGAAGATGATATTCCGGCAGCCAGTCAGAAATGGGAATGTGGCGCTTCAGCAGCGACTTATTCTCTGCCGAGTACTTCTTTTTTTTGTTGTCCTTGCTCATCTGCTACTTGCTTTACGAATGTATCTAAGAAAAATAAATTTGCTTTAGATAGCAACAGAGTCACCGTTCATAACAAAAAATTGGAGTGATGTGATTCTTGCTAAGGTTCAGTGGGGTATGAATTTGGGAGGCACCTTCTCAACCAGCCAAATCCCGGGTTCGCTTTCCGATCGATAAAAAGGGTATCCTGACCGGTGCATTCTTCCGGCCTCAACGGAGAGCACTACCGGACGCCCGTGGCGTTGTCCGATGGTTTGAGCGTCCTCTTCATGCTCCGAGAGATGAACAAAGTTGCGGCTTCCTGAATGAATGCCCTGTTTTTTAATGCTCTCAAGGTTTTTGCGTGCAGTACCATGATAGAGTGTATTCGGGGGTTCTTGTGGAGTAAGGGACAAATTCACATCGATAGAGTGACCGTAACCCGCGCGGATATACTTACCGTCTTCGGAAACTGTGAAGCGGTTTTTGGTACCGTTATCTATGACATACTGCAGTTTCTCGCGGGTGAGTGACTTTCCTTCCTGACCGGATTTTTCAATTAAAGAGTCAATATGCGCCCAACCGTGCTCATCCAGTTCCAGTTCGATGCTTTCGGGATGGTGGCGCAAAACGAAGCTCAGAAATTTGCTGATTTCGGTGAGGTGCTCTTTGTTCAAGGCAGTTTATTCGTTTATGAATTATGGTTTATAACCTAACACTGTGTTTTATGATAGTTTAAAGGCGGCATGTGGGGTCTAGGTTAGTTTCTAAATTACCTCAATCAAACAGGATCTTACAATTCCAAAATGAAGAAGCAGTCCACATCAAAAAACCATATTTGAGAAATATAAAGTAGTTGAATTTCCAGAATGCGTCACCACTGCTGATCATTAACCATCGAAGTATAAGTATCATCAATTCAAGGAATCTAACCTATAGGGAATGCTGAACCTCTAAATATGTATTATGTTTGTTCACTCTTCTAAAAAAAATCATATAGTTATGAAAGTTGTAAATAAGATAAGCCTTTGGATTTATTCAGCCTTACTTTTTACGTTCTTAATCGGTTGTACTTCGGGAAACAACAGTCAGACTTCTTCTGAAGAAACAGTACCACAGGTATTTACCGAAGAGATGCAGTCTGAAACCACTCCGGAAGAGGCATTGGAAATGCTAAAAACGGGGAATCAACGCTTTGTCAGCGGTGACCTAAAGTATAAGGATTACCGGAAGCAGTTTGAACAAACAGCGAAAGGGCAATACCCGCACTCTACCGTTTTTGCCTGTATTGACTCACGCTCTTCGGCGGAGCAATTTTTGGACGTGGGCATAGGAGAAATATTCAAGGTCCGAATCGCCGGAAATACCGTCAATGAGGATGTATTGGGCAGTATGGAATTTGCCACACAGGTGGCAGGAAGCAAGGTATTGGCAGTTATCGGCCACACCAGTTGTGGGGCGGTTAAGGGTGCAATCGACGATGCAGAACTGGGTCACCTTACTCAACTCGTCGATAAAATCAAGCCGGCCATGGAACAGGTACCTGATTCCATTCAACCCAGGACCAGTTCTAACCAGGAATTTGTAGATATGGTGACCAAAAATCATATTCAAAATGTACTGGCTGAAATACAAAACCGAAGTGAGGTTATAAGTAACCAGGTTGAGTCCGGTTCCATCAAACTGGTTGGCGGGATGTATGATCTCTCAACCGGAGAAGTAACGTTTTTCGAATAAATGGTAAAAAAATGGAGTCCACTTCAAAAGTGGACTCCATTTTAATAATTGAAGCGGACTATCTAAGTTTATGAGTTGTCTGATTGATTAACGATTAGTTCTGAATATCAACTGCCTCCACGTCAATTTCGGTATCAGGACGCTGCTCTTCGCCTTTAAGGTACTGATCGAACCAGCGCATCATACGAACGTTATAATCAAATCGGGCGGTAGAGCGGGTGTTGCCATGGCCTTCACCCGGATAGAGCACCAGCCTGACCGGAGTATCAGTACGGGTTTTGATATGGCGATATAGTTCGTATGACTGACCCGGATCAACTCTGGTATCTTCTTTTCCGGCCATAATCAGCAAGGGTGTTTCTGCCTGTCCGGCATAATAAATTGGGCTCCGCTCCAGGTAAAATTGATAATCTTCCCAGATACGCTTTCGGGCATGCACGGGGAAGAGCTCCTCAGGAATATCGCTGGTGCCCCATCTTGAGATGTTATTGCTTATACCGACAAACATCACACCTGCAGCAAATCGATCGGTATAGCGGGTTGCCATCCAGCCTGTAGCATATCCGCCGTAAGAGCCGCCTGTGACTCCTATTTTATCAGGGTGTGCGATACCCGCTTCTACGAACTCGTCGACTCCGTCTACGATATCATCGAATTCTGCCCCGGCAAGGTCTCCCTGGCTGCTTTTGGCAAAGTTTACGCCCCTGCCTGTACTTCCACGGTAGTTGGGATAGAATACGTAATAGCCTTTGCCTGCTGCTACCTGTCCGGGCTGCGAGTAGCCGGTCAACCACCCGTTATTGTAGTGGCTTTCGGGTCCGCCATGAACTACTGTCACAAGCGGATAAGTGCTGTCTTTGGTCGCATTGACGGGATGAATTAACAGGCCTTGCAACCTTTTGCCGTCCCTGGCTGTCCAGGTTACGACTTCCTGCTCGCCCATTTCAATATTGCTAAGCCAGTCGTTGCTGTTGGTCATTCTTTTCGGTGTCTTTTGACCCTTTTTCATCAAAAAGATTTCTGAGGGATGAGAGGGACTGTCACCGACAAAAGCTACAGTTGCATTGTTAGATCTTGAAAAGTCACCCAGATTCGGTCCGCCGTTGCCGACAATGGTCTGCATACCGGAGCCGTCACTATTGATTTTGCCATACGAAGACCATACGCCTTCGCTTGCGAGGTAATTGAGGGTATTGTTATTTGCCCACTGTATGTGTTCAAACATTCCCCGGAAATCGGGCTTAATGTTGTTGGGCGTACCACCCTCTGCGGAAACCACGAAAAGTCTGCCGTCAATAGGATCATGAATGTCGGCACCTGCAATCATAGCGAGCAGGTTTCCATTGGGACTCCATTCGAATTGCCCCAGTTTGCCTTCGTGATTTACTTCTGCCAGTACCTTTTCACCGTGGTTATCCACGATTTTCACCTGCTGGTGCATGTAGTAGTCATCGATAAGGGGTGTAGGAGCAATGGCAAGGGCGATTTTTTCCCCATTCGGGCTCCATTTCATCTGGTAGATCGATCCTTCGAGCGCCACACGATGCGGTGCATGATCACTCATAGTAACGTTTGTTATATAGCCGCGCCTTTGAGTAAGGTTCTCCTCATAAATTTCCGGCTTGTAGGGAAGTTCTGAGCTGCTCTCCACGGAAGATGGATCAGCCGCCATGTAGGCGATATGATCGCCATCGGGTGCCCAGTGATACGCTGCGATGGAAGTTTCAAAGGAGAATAGTTTCTGAGGTTCTCCTCCCTCGAGAGATATCTGGTACAGGGCATTTACGTTGTCACCCGACCTTTTGCCCAGGAATGTCAGGGCATTATTACCGGGACGAAACTGTACGGAGCTTACGCTCATTGTGGTTACAAACGGGGTAGACTCACCGCTCAACAGATCCATGAGATATAGCTCTCTTTTGGCAGACTTGTTCTCTTTCATCGGATCAGCCTGAACCGTGAGGGTGTAGGCCAGCCGGTTACCGTCAGGCGCCATGATGACGTCGCCCACACTTTTGGTTTTTGCAACATGTTGCGGGGTTAAACGCTCCTTTGGTTGTTGCGCCAGGGCGGCATCACTGATAAAGAGTGCTAAGAGCAGGAAGATCCACATCCTGCCTGTATTCAATGGGGTCTTAAAATTTGAGTAATTCATAAGGTAAACTATTCAGAAGGTTAAACCTTCAATTTGAGTCAGTAATTACAATAAAATAATCAATATCTCCACGTTCAGCGTACGTTAATATTACATCCTTCTGATACAGTATTTTTGGAAATCGGAGGAAAGAATTTTCACCATTGTATTGGTAGGATTTCCTTGAAGTTTGAAGCATGACTTAGTGATAAAGAAGAATATAGTGCATACAAGTTGCAATTAATGAATTATTCCGCCAGACTGGGTATTATGATAGTGAGATTATAAATCTAAACATGATAAAGTAAATGGTGAGTGTGATATGAAAAAGAATATGGGATTTGCCGATCGTACTATTAGAAGCTTGTTGGCGCTGTTAATGATTGCCCTTTACTATTTTGAAGTAATTTCGGGTACCCTTGGTATCGTGTTAATTGCTATATCGGTAATCTTTTTACTAACAAGCTTGGTGAGCTTTTGTCCTCTTTATGCGCCGTTTGGGTTGAGTACCAGCAAAACGGAGTCGGAGTCTTAATAGGTTGTAATATTCTACTTTTTCGCTTCCGCAGCAGAGCGGCGGCAGCAGGTAAGGGTGAGATGTAAGGATAAGAAAATGAATGGGATAGGAATACGGATTAATTATAGTTGACGATTGTACCGCGGTATCTCTGACTGGATAGAAAAAAATTACACCTAAACTCTGCTTCCGCCGCTCTGCTGCGGAAGCAAGGAATCTACCACTCGGTGGTTATCGGGATGACCCCCTCCATACCGGAATAATTTCTGGCTGAAGAATACCTCCAATGAGTTGCTTTATCCACATGCCCACTCTTCACGGGATTATTATGTATGTATTCAATTTTCTGCGCCATCATTTTATCGTCTATTATTTGTTTAGGATGATATCCTTCTTGCCAGAGCTGGAACTCTGAGCAGGTATGGTTATTTACTTTTAGTGTTCTTAACAGGGATAGGTAATAAGTGTTGTTATCAGCTATTAAGCTGTCAATGATTTTTCTAGCCGTGTATGATTTAAATCCTCGAATTTGTTTTGATAAATCATGTGATCGGGCAACCAAATGGATATGATTTTCCATAATTACATAGCCATATAGCGTCACCTTCTTGTTGATTTGTAGGAAGCGGAGGCTTTCCAGTATAATATTTGCAGGGCCCGGGTTGGAAAAGATTGGTAGCCAATCAACCGTGCTGGATGTTATAAAGTAAGGGTAGCGATTATCAAGTACTTTATAGGTGCTTCTGGCCATTGGTTTTTCTTAGTACGACCTGTAAATGAGCTATTCCTTACATGTAGTGGTAGTTTTAATTCCGAGTCACATCATTATGCTTCCGCAGCAGTGCGGCGGAAGCAGGGGAAGGGGTATTTTTTATGTGGTCGCGGTTCTATTAACACCACCCGGCAGATTGGGCTTAAGATATCGTCTTTATTATTTCTCGGGCAAAAGATCTAAAGCAGTGCTAATAATAAATACTGCTTCCGCCGCTCTGCTGCGGAAGCAAGGTAGGGGTTAATTAATACCAGCCAGGCTAATAAGTGGAAACCAAATAAACCGTACTATTCATTGGCATTGAAAGAGATGCTAAAGGTGGCGCCTTGGTTGGAATGAACCTTCAAATCGCCATTGAGCTGCTGGACCAAGGTACGAATAAGTGTGGTGCCCAATGAGCTGGGTTGGTCAACTTCAAAATCTGACGGAAGTCCCTTACCATTGTCTTTGACTTCCAGGTTGATTGTTCCGTTCTCCTTAAAGAGCGAGATGCTTATTATCGGTTCTTTAGTGTCATCGAAGGCGTGCTTGTAGGCGTTGGTAATCAACTCGTTGAGTATCAACCCGCAGGGTATGGCCTGACTCACATCCAGTGCCACTGATTCAATCTCTTTTTCAATCTTTATTTCATGACCTTCGGTATTAAAGGTATTGGCAATAAATCGAAAGAGTTCATCGATATAGGTCCCTAAAGGGATATTGGTGAAAGAGTCGGATTGATACAACCGCTCATGAACCATGGCAATAGACTGTATCCTGGCCTGGCTCTCTCTCAGCTCATTGACGATGTCATCACCTGCATTGAAGGTCTGCATCTCAAGTAGCCCTGAAATAATTGCCAGGTTATTCTTCACCCGATGGTGAATCTCTGCGAGCAGGGTCTCCTTCTCTTTTAGTGAGGTTTTTATCATCTGCTCGTTCCTTTTCTGCTCTGAGATATCTCTCACATAGGCGATAATCCTCTTTTCATCTCCCTGGGTATACATCTTGGTATTGATCTCTGTCGTAAACCGGGTCCCGTCTCTTTTTTGATATACCCGCTCCCACGCTTCAGACCCGGTGGTCACATTTTCTGAAATGATATCCGGTTGGGTATCTTTGAATTCTTCGGGCATCAGTTTCCGGGTATTCATTCCTATCATCTCCTCGCGCGGGTAGCCAAACATCTCACAAGCCCGGACGTTGCAATCGGTGATGGTGCCGTCTTTTTTGATTTCAAAGATAGCATCGAAGGAGAGCTCGGTGTAGGCCCGGTGCCTATGTTCGCTCTCTTCCAGTTCTATCTCGGTTTTCTTGCGTTCTGTGACATCACGATTGATGCCGACCCAATACTCAAAACCCTCATCCTCCGAGGGGAAGGGAGACATATCCAGTTCCACCCAGTAGGGAGTTCCGTCTTTTTTATAGTTTAAGAATTCGGTTCTGTAGGGTTGATGGCTTAAGATTTTAGACTCTAGAATCTTAAGCACTTTCGTGGATGTATCAGGTCCATGTAAAAACGTAGGACTCTTACCGATCACTTCGTTGAGCTCGTAGCCGGTAAACTCTTCAAAAGCACGATTGACGAAAGCAATTTTGGAATTCAAGGGGTTTTGGTACTCAACCTTGGTTATGATAACCATATCGTTGATATTGGCCACGGCCATCTGAAGCAGCCTGAGTTTCTCTTCCTGCCGGCTCAGTTTGTTCTCGGCTTTATTGCGATACTGTATCTGTTTTTGGAGCTTTCGGTTGGCTGCCGTCAAGTCACGGGTGCGTTCGGCTATTCTACGCTCGAGGTTTTCGTTAAGATGATTCAGCTCTTCTTCAGCCTTCTTCCGGCTGGTGATGTTGATAGAGGAACCGACAATGGATTCGGGCTTTCCGTTATCCGTGCGAATCATTCTGACCTCATCACGCAACCAGATATACTCATTGTTGTTGTCAAGGAATCGAAATTCGGCAACAAAGGAGTTAGTCTCGTGAAGCTTTTCGAAAGATCGAATTATTTCATCATGATCATCCGGATGGAGGCGGTCCATCCAAAGGGAATCTTTTTGGTAGAATTCGTCGGGTGTAAAGCCTAAAATTTCTTCAACGTTGTCGCTTATAAACAACAACGGAAAATTTTCCTCCACACTGCAGTGGTAGAAAATAATACCGCTGGTTGCTAGCAGCTCTTTAAATGGATAAGAGAAGCTGGACATTTTCTATTATACTTCCGGGGTATTCTGTTTAAAATTTCTGTAGATCATGTAGCCGTCTTCTGCAATGTACACAGTTAGCTAAGTAACTGAAATGGAGCCGTTTATGCAGACGGCTCAATATACGTTATTAAGCTATTTAAATGACAGCTGGATTTAGAAAATTAACAGTATGAGTAAATAGTTGCCAAACCCAGAGATGTAATCGAAATGATCTCCAAACGAATTAACCTCTGTTCGGGACCGCGAAATATTTCAACGGCCTTGATGTATTCCTTCGCTCAAAGAGAGGATACCAAGGTATTTGATGAACCTTTTTATGCCTTTTATCTGGATAAAACGGGGAAAGAGCATCCGGGCCGGGAAGAGGTGCTGAAAGCACAAAACCATGATCCGCAAAAGGTTTTGGAAGAACTTCTGTCTGAAGCCGCTGATAAACCGGTACTCTTTATTAAAAATATGGCTCATCACATGAGTTTGCTGGATAAGAATTTGCTCGCTGGATTTGCCCATATTTTTTTGATTCGTGATCCCAAAGAGATGTTGACATCTTTCATCAAAACCATACCGAATCCAACCCTGAGGGATACAGCCTATAAAGAACAGTATGAAATATTCTCATATGTAAAGGGTGAGCTTGGCCCGGAACCTGTAGTAATTGATGCCCGGGAGCTTCTTTTAAATCCCGAACCGGTTTTGTCGGAAGCTTGTAAAAGAGTAGGTATTGTATTTGATCCGGCTATGCTTTCTTGGGGAAAAGGTCCGATTCCTGAAGACGGGGTATGGGCAAAGTACTGGTATGATAGCGTGCATCAATCCACCGGTTTTGACCCCTATAAACCTAAGAATGAAGAGGTGCCTGACCACCTGAAGGGATTGCTTGAGGAGTGTTGTTTTTACTATGAGAAGATGTTTGAATATGCGATTAAAGCCATATAGAACACGGATAGCACGGAATATGCGGATGCTCCCGATTTTTCCAGCATCCAGCTTCCAGTACTATTCCTATGAGTTTTTTCTATTTTAGAAGATCTACTATAACCAGCTAATTGGACCAAATTCAAAATACAGATGACAAAGGGCGAAATAGAACTTCCCGACGCGAGAAACAAGGATATTAAGGTTTGGATTGGAGATCATCTTTATCCCAGGGAAGAGGCTAAAATATCGGTATTCGACAGCGTAGTGCAGGGGGGAGATGCGGTTTGGGAAGGCTTGCGTGTGTATGACGGGAAGATTTTTGCACTGGATGAGCACCTGGAGCGCCTCCAAAATTCTGCCCATGCCTTGGCTTTTGAGGATGTGCCTTCCAATAATACCATCAAACAGGCGTTATTTGAAACGCTTAAAGCGAATGGAATGAAAGATGAGACCCATATTCGCCTGACACTGACCCGCGGGAAGAAAGTGACTTCGTACATGGATCCGAAGGTAAACCGATACGGTCCCACACTGATAGTACTGGCAGAATGGAAACCGCCTATTCACGAAGAGAAAAAAGGATTGAGGCTGATCACCTCATCTATTCGAAGGAATCCGCCGCAGTGTATTGACTCCAAGATCCACCATAACAACCTCATCAACAATATACTGGCAAAAATAGAAGCCAATGTGGCAGGAGTGGACGGCGCTGTGATGATGGATATTGAAGGCTATGTATCGGAGGTTAATGCGACCAATATCTTTTTTGTTTTTGACGGAAAGGTTCTGACGCCTTTTGCTGATAGTTGCCTGCCCGGTATTACGAGACAACTGGTGATTGATCTATGCCTTGAAAATGATATTCCGGTAGCTGAGAAGCGGTTAAGCATGACTGAAATGTATACGGCGGATGAGTGCTTTACTACCGGTACGATGGGTGAATTGGCCCCGGCAATCGAAATCGACGGAAGAACCATTGGCAACGGAGAGATGGGCCTCATGACGAAGCGACTCAGGAAGCTGCATAAGAATCTGACAGAAAACAGTGGTGAACCGCTACCGTTTTAAAGTTCTCATTCAATTCAGGCTATTACACAGAGTTAAGCAGAGAGACACAGAGGGACACTGAGATCTACAGAGCTTTAGGAAACTTTGGAAGTTTCCTAAAGCTAGTTCAGGGCACCTTTACCCTTCACCCGCACGGAGGTGCCAGCAAACTCCGGCAGGGTCGATGATATGAACTTCCCTTCCCCATGGATAATCGGTAGGTTTTTTTATTTTCACTCCCTTAAATGTTTTCTCCAGATCCTTTTCTGAAATCATATCCCAATATGCATCCAAATCATCCACCTCAATTACTATCATCTGGTTCTGCTGCCACTCAATATTTTCATGATTCTGCAATAGAAAATATGCACCAGCCATCGAAAGGCCGCATAATTGGTCATCCCCCCATGTTTTGGTAAAGCCAAGTGACTCAAAAAAGGAGATTGCCAATTCGTAATCGTCACCTGAGGGGACAAATGGATATAATTTCTGGGCTTTCATGGCGTATTAGAATTTGAATTATTGTTAATGTTAAATGGGAAATGGGTTCGCCCTTTCTCATTTGAGGTTATGGTGCTCCATAAATTGGCCCGGTGTCATCCGGGTGTGTTGCTTAAAGACACGGTAAAAGGAGGCGCTGCTATTGAAGCCACAATCCCTTGCAATCCCTTCCAGGCTGAGTTGCTCATACTTTGTTTCATGCAGACACTTTTTCACCTCTCTGACACGGTAAGCATTTATAAATTCAAAGAAATTCTGATCGGCAATCTTATTTATGATATGGGACAGTTTATGGGCGGGCATATTCAACTGCTGACTTAAATCGGAAAGACGAAGCTCAGGATTTTTATAGGGTTTTTCGTTTTCCATATAATCTTCGACTATTGAAAACTTTCCGGCAAGTTCTTCTCGGTCATCTTGAACTTCCGTTTCTTTTTCTGAAAAGTCTACCGGGGTAAGGAAGAAAGAGTCAGGTTTTAGAATGGCTGCAAATCCCATGGTTTGAATAAACAGCGACAACACGAGGTAGGTAATATAGTCGGCTTGGATAAAGTACTCATAGTCAAATAGCAGTAGGAGATTATAACCCAGTGAGATTAGAAAAAAACCTATAAATCCGACCAATAGTAATCGTATCCATCTCGTCTGAACCATGCGGGTGTCGGAATACTGCCTTTCTGCTTTCCCAAAATATTTGTTAAACAGCCTGAGAGAGTACATGGAGTATATAAGAATGGACCCTAAAAAAGCGTAGAGGAAATAATCCGGCTCGTTGCCGTACGACTGATAGAAAGATTCCAGAGTATCGATTTTTACATTGCCGCTAAGCAGGTAAAATCTGCCTATATAGAGAACAGCCCCCAAAAATGGAAGCAGGTGAAAATAGTCGTACCACCGGTAATTGTTCCACTGCCGTACAGCACTTCTGCTGAAAAAGTAGATAGAGGGACCTACGAGAAACCATAGCGGAGCGGTAGCCCATATGAGATGCGGAACCGTTAAATACCACCTGAAATACTCAAATAGAAAATTCAGGCTTAGAAGTCCGACAAGGATCAGAATAACCGCCAGCCATTTTCTTTGGTTAATGAATCCCTTCGGCACTGCCAAAAGGATAGGCACCAGTATGAAGCACTGTACCGTGGCATAGGTAATTAAAATGGTCCAGAAGTTCTGTTCCATACTCCGTTAGAACAAATAGCATTGAAGATTGCCGTGTATTGAGATAATACGATAAGGAAAAACAGCAAGTAAAGCAGTTAGTACTCTCAACTTATAAAGATGAGAGTTCAACAAGGGGCAAATGGGTTTAGAAGCATGTAGATTTTGTAAAGTCGAAAATAATTTTTGAACTGAGCATGCAACTATATTTGAGCTTCTTGATTCTTTTTACCGCAAATGCCCCGGGTCTTTTAACGGGGCCAGGGTGTCTACAGCAAATAGATTTTTTTATAGGAGAATGGAATCTGGTGACGCGAGACCTGCAGAGTGATGGTAGTTTTGCACAAGGGCAGGCCATTTCTACTGCTTACCACATCCTGGATAGGAAAGCGAATCAGGATGATTTTAGGAGTTTAAATAGCAACGGGAAGGTGATATTTCGCGGGACCAGCATACGAAGCTGTCTTGAAGATACGACCGGTTATGTCATAGTCTGGATCATGCCGGGAAAAGAAGGATATACCGATTTAAGGGCAAGGTGAAAGGATGAAATACTGGCAGGTGAAGGAGAAGGGTATGATGATTACGGCTCCTTCAGAGAGCGATTCACCTATTTCAATATCACAGACAGCAGCTACTCATTTAGAATGCACAGATCTTATGACCAAGGACAAACCTGGCTGACAAATTTTTCAAGTATTGAAGCAACCAGGAAACGGTAACAAATATACAGATGATGAAAAAACATACTCTAATAGGATGTCTACTCTGCCTCATTTTCATTCAACCGGCATGCAGCCAGCAGGTGGGTTGGGAGCCATCCATGGATGAATACCTGGAATTCAGAAACGAACTGGGCCGGTTCAGCGGGACGGTTGCCATTTCCAGAAATGATGAATTAGTCTATTTACGATCCACAGGAACGGCTAATCGAAGCTGGAATATTCCGGTTAACGACTCCACAAAATATGATATAGCATCCGTCACCAAGATGTTTACGGCGGTAGGAATTGCCATGCTTTATGAGGACGGAAAGATCGGTCTGGATGATACTATTTTGGATCACTTCAGCGATTTTCCCATTAGTGAAATAGGAGCAGCTACCACCATCCGACAGCTCTTATCGCATACCAGCGGCATTAGTGATTTTTTCATGCAGCCCGGCTATCTGGAAACGGACCGGTACCGTTTGAGAGAGTTAGAGGATTATGACCGCTTTTATAATACCGTGGAAGTGAATGAATCACAGGTCGGGACCATGCACTATTCCAACACCAATTTCATGATACTAGGTCGAATTATTGAAAAAATCACTGGTGTGGATTTTTACACGTACATAAGAGAGAAAGTCTTCGACCCCCTGGGAATGGTCAACACCGGATTTTATGAACATGACCTTGTCGTCGGCAATATGGCTGTGGGCTATACCACGGATTCACAGGCAGTGACAGAATTCGGGGTCCCAATGGACGGCCGTCTGAGGGCCAACAGTTATATGCGTCCGGCCAGAGGAATGCCTGCGGGTGGAGCTTACAGTACGGTAGCTGATCTTTTGCGCTTCATGAAGGCATTAAGAAATGAGAGCCTGCTAAATAGTGAGACCTTTGAAGAATTTACAAAGGAGGATGGGGACGGGTATGCCCTTGGGTTTCAGAGCTACACGATGGACGGTATACGGTTTGTCGGGCATTCCGGAGGTTTCTACGGTGTAAGCAGCCAGATATTTTACCTGCCGGAAAAGGGGTATACCGTTGCCATACTTGCAAATAATGACTTCGGGGCACCCCCGGTATTCGACCGATTTATCAGTTACTTGACAGGAAGGAAAACCTATAAAGCAATAAGCTTAGATGAAGAAGCGCTTTCCCGGTTTGAGGGATTTTATGAAATAGTTCACGGAGAAATGAATGGCAAACAACTCGAGATACAAGTCAGAGATGATCACCTGCTATTTGATAATGAGTTGGAATTTTATCCCTATGACCGGAACTCCTTTTTTGACATAGATAACGAATCGTTTACGCTACGGTTTAGTGAGGATTCAGCAGGAATGATAGATGGTTTTCAATGGACAGACGGTCGAAATTTCACCGCCAGGGCCAAAACAGTGGCGGAAAATGAGATGGTAGAATTACAGAAACTTGAGATGAACGATACTGAGCTCGAAACCTATCTCGGTGACTTCGAATTCGGCGATTCAGGTATGATGCCCGGGCATAAGCCGGAAATTACGATTGATGATGGCACCCTCTTGGTTGACGGAAGGATGCGCTTTGTTCCATTCGATGTAGACAAGTTTTACCTTCAGGATGACAAGCAGATGCAGTTGCACTATATCAGAAATCAGGCAAATGAAATTACCGGTTTTCATGTAAAGCGTGGAGATAGCGTACTGGGAGAAGTTTCAAAATTGGATTAAGGAGTTAACATCCACCCCGTACCGGTAGCGGCTGATTTCTATAGAGGAAGAAGCTCATCCTTTGTAAAAGCATGCATCAACCTTAACCGGTGATGGCTGTGTCATTTATTTCTTCCTTTAAATTTACCGCTACCGGAGCTATCGGTATCGGATATTTCAATCGGTATAGCCTTTGATGCCGAGCCGCTGTATAAAGAGACATGAGGGAAGGGTATTTCAATACCCTCTTCGTCAAAACGGGCTTTGATGTCTTCCTGAATCGTGTTTCTCAACTGCAGGAACTCAGATACCGGTGCCCATACCAGGAACAGCAGGTCAATAGAAGAAGCGCCGAATGCATCGAACAGTATGATAGGCTTAGGTTCGCTTAAAGCAAATTCGTTTTTATCGGCGACATCCATAAGGATTTCCTTCACTTTTGAAATGTCTTCCTTATAAGCGACCGATACTTTAGCGTTGAAGCGACGAATTGGAAAGCGGGTAAGGTTTCGTACTTCCGTTTTAATGAGTGTTTCATTGGGGATGCGGACGAATTGGTTGTCGAAGGTTCGAAGTTTTGCGGAAAGCACGTCAATGGAAATGACTACCCCGGTGGTATTATTTACGGTGATAATATCATCCACCTTGAAAGGCTGCTCTGCAATGAGAAACAGTCCACTGATAATATTTGATACACTGGTTTGGGAAGCAAAACCGAGTGCAATACCGACAATACCGGCCGCTCCCAGAAGCGGGGCGAGGCTGATTCCCAACTGACCCATAATGGTTACAACCAGGATTATCAGTCCGGTATAAAACACCAGCTTCCCGGCCAGCATACCATAATGCGGTGCGTATTTCTTGGTAAAGAAGTTCCGTGCCCACCCCCTCAGGAGAAAAAGTACGGGAATAGTGATGATCAGGATCAGGGCAATCTTAAAAGAAAGCTGTAAAAACTCTTCCGAAAAATAGGTTTCCATATCTCCGATTACTGTTGATCTGTTATTGCTTTATTTACCGAACAGAAAAGACTCGTCAAATATCATTTTAAATGTTCGGGTCGCGAGGCTTCGATGTTCCGGTTTCCGGGGCGGACTGATAAGCTTGGCATTTTCCATTCCTTTTGGAAGTCGACCGCTCATGTTGATATCACTATATTGCTCTTCGCCCTGGTACACAATTCGGGTCTCGTCTGACCATAATTCTTCGTTATACACAAATAGTTTCAGTCGCTCAACGCGAAAGCAGAATTTGTCGAAGTTAAGGTCTTCTTCCGTCTTGTTAGTGATTTGAATCGGGCAGCTAACCATATGAGGTTTTCTCTCCACATTGCTGAGAGAGCGTCGTGCCTTGGTGATGGCCCAAAAACAGAGTTCTCCCTCAATGGGGGTCCCGAACCATGTTCTTGAGAGTTTTATCGAAGGCAGTTCGGTCAAAACTGTATCATTCTTCCCGATGCTGATGCGTAGCCAAACCGGAATGCGTGTAAATATTTGAATGCTTGCGCCGGGATTGACGCGCAGTGGATATTCTGAATTTACAACCAGGGGCAAATCCGGGAAAACCGGCATCAATTTTATAGTATTGCCCGGTTCTTTGGGCGCCCAGCGTGCCCACTCAAGATCTTCAGGAGGAGAATCTAATGCTTCTTTAGAGTCTGCATGACCGGCATATTGATGTCCGATCCAGATCTCTTCATCCTTATATTTAAGCCAAAGTCTTAAGTCGCCAAGCCGAAAGAAATCTGCTTTTTCACCTGATGAAAGCGTAAATTCGCCCCATTTATCGATGTTCATACAATCACTTGAATTTGGTACAATTGAAAATACGAATATAAGGAATCTGAAAGCTAAAATGTCCGGTCGTCACTCAATAACAGTTCCTCTACCCCGTTATCCTATTTACATGCCACATACCGGATATTTTGCGGTTAATGTATAATTAAATCACTTTATTACACTAAGAAGTAAGAAGTATTCAAGAAACAATATTTGCTATGGCAAAACAAAATCTCAAACCTGCGGCAGTACTTGTTCTATTACTCTCTCTTTTTCAGGGATGCGCCTCTTCGGAAAAAACAGCCCAAAGCAGTGAACAGCCAGACTCAAAATCTGTTGTGACGGTAAACGACAATGCCATCACACTAGCCGATTACCTGAGTCGTGTCCCCGGAGTGTATATTCAGGGTTCCGGCGATAATATTTCGATCAATATCAGAGGCTCTCAATCTATCAGCGGTACCAATAGACCCCTATTTGTTGTTAACAGACAGCAAGTAGGCAGGAGCTATTCGGTCGTCAATGCTATAGTTGACGTCAACGATATTGAGAATATAGAGGTTCTGAAGGGGTCCGAGGCCGGGTCCCGATACGGACTCAGAGGCAGCAATGGCGTTATTATCATTAAAACCAAAACCTCTGAAAGCGATAAGAAGGCCAGAATTGAAGAATTACTCAAGAAATACGGCGGAAACGGGTAGGCGGGTCAATTGAACCCTATTTGTATACCTTACCGCTAATCGTTTAGCTGGTTAAACTCTTTTGTAGCTGGTGCAGCTTCCATTTTCTTTGCCGTCCTTCTCACATTCTTCGCGAGTTTCAAAGCCTTGCTTGGAGTAGTCTTCAATATCACCGTTTTTAGACGTTAGTCTCCATCTCCATTCGTCCTTCACATCTTTGTAAATCTCACACTTCGGCATAAACTTCCTCTTTAATTATTACTGCATGTTTCTACTGCGGTCTGGGGAAAAACTCAGAGTAATCCCTTTTCCATCCCTTAAAATAAGAAATGCCTTGCAAGTCAACAACTTAGAGGTCAAATGAGCGCGAATAAAAACCTGAAATAATCAAAGGAAGACAGACTCTATTTTTATAGGTAAATGCGAAAAACTAAGTGGCAAAATTAAATCGGTCCATAGTCGAGCATAGCTTCCGCTACTTTTTTGAAGCCCGCGATATTAGCTCCTTTTACGTAGTCGAGTTTGCCGTTATCTCCTGTACCGTGTTCAACACACTTTTCATGGATACGTTTCATTATTTCAAACAACCGGTCGTTTACTTCTTCGGCTGACCAAGGTATGCCGAGAGCATTTTGTGAGATTTCGAGACCTGAAACGGCCACTCCCCCGGCATTGCAGGCTTTGCCCGGTGCATAGGGGATATCCGCCTCGCGAAAGAGCTGTGTAGCCTTATCGGTACAGGGCATATTAGCTCCTTCAGCTACCAGCTGCACATTACTATTCAGAAGGTTTTGCGCGTCCTTTCCGGTTATTTCATTTTGGGTAGCACAGGGCAGTGCGATATCACAGGGAATATGCCATGGTTTCTTGCCTTCATAATATTCGCAGCCGTACTCTTCTGCGTATTCACGAATTCTTCCTCTTCGCACCTCCTTCAATTCCTTGACGAAATCCAGTTTTTCCTCGTCAACTCCATCTTTGTCGTGAACCGTACCATCTGAGTCGGAAAGTGTGATGATTCTGGCTCCCAAATCAATTAGTTTTTCACAAGCATAGATAGCCACATTGCCGCTGCCGGATACCAGTACTTCTTTTCCTTCCAGATCTCTACCCAGGTCATCCAGCATGTGGGTCACAAAATAGACCAAACCATAGCCGGTAGCCTCAGTGCGTATCAGGCTGCCTCCAAAATTGACACCTTTGCCCGTGATAGTACCGGTAAAACGGTTATTGAGTTTCTTATACTGACCGAAGAGATAGCTAATTTCCCGTTTCCCCACGCCGATGTCGCCGGCGGGAATGTCGGTATGCTCCCCGATGTGCCGGTGCAGTTCACTCATCATGCTCTGACAAAACCTGAAGATTTCGGCATCGCTCTTACCTTTGGGATCAAAATCAGAACCGCCTTTGGCTCCCCCTAGGGGCAAGGTGGTCAATGCATTCTTCAGTGATTGTTCAAACCCTAAAAATTTCAGAATTCCCAGATTAACCGAAGGGTGAAAGCGGAGACCGCCCTTATAGGGACCAATGCTGTTGTTAAATTGCACCCTAAATGCCCTATTTACATTTACTTTATTATTGTCATCTACCCAGGTAACCCGAAAAGTTATGATACGGTCGGGCTCGCACATGCGCTCAAGAATAGCTGCTTCTTCGTATTCCGGTTTATCTTCGATGTAGGGTATGATATCTTCGAGCACCTCTCTTACGGCCTGGTGAAACTCTTCCTGGTGGGGGTTCAAATCAACCAAGCGATCAATAAATTCATCAGTTTTATACATGGCAGGAGTTATTATCGGTTAAGGGAATATTCTGAGTATCACTAACAAGGTATTCTAATGCATTATCGTTTTGAGTGATTCGTCTTAACAGCCTCTTGTTATTCTGAAATTATTGAAGAGTTCAATATCGAATCCGGCACCACTGTTCGATAGGCCGTCAAATGTCACTCTTCCCTGTAAGTACCGCGAATATCTATGGCATACGCTCCTTTGCCTTTAGGCAATACATAGAGCGGATTTATTTCCAGTTCACTGATATTTGGCAACTCATCAGCCAGCTGAGCCATCCGCATCAGGTATTCCAATACGGTTTCACGATCGCCTTCAGGCTGATTCCTCCATCCTTTGAGTTTGGCCCCGGCCACCGTTTTGTCCACAAGTTGTTCGGCCTGCATGCTATTCAATGGGGCGATACCGGTTGCCACATCATGAAGGAGTTCAACATCGGTTCCACCGGTTCCAAAAAGAACAAGCGGCCCGAACTGTTCATCCTGCCTGATTCCAATTATGACTTCACTACCCCCACTTAGCATTTTCTGTACAAGAGCGCCTTTCATTCCGGTATTTGCCTTTGAAGCAGCATCTTCCAGCTCATTCCAGGCTCTGATCAATCCATCCTCATCCTCAATTCCCATCTTAACTCCGCCTATTTCGGTCTTGTGGGTCACCGTATCGGATATCAGTTTTAAAACTACCGGATAGCCTATCTTTGCAGCCGATTTCAGTGCTTCATCCTTCGTGGATACCTCTTCCTGAGGCGGCAGGCTGATTCCGTATGCTTCCAGCAGTTCGGGCCAGTTTTCCCGGGTAGCGTAGCTCTTTATCGCTTTGCGATCTGCTACTCCAAACAAATCAGGTTCATTCCGTGCCGTGCTTAACCACTCCTTTCTTTGCAGCATGGCCGCGAGAATGGAGGCAACCCGTTCCGGAAAAGCGACATTAGGAATCTTGCGCTTGTGCAGAATACTAAGGGCTTCATCCACTGAGGCCTTACCCATTATTGAAGCTATGACCGGTTTGTCATGAACTCCCGCTACTTCACCTACAACCTCGGCCAGACTGGCCGGCAAAAACCAGTCCTGCGGCGCCTGAATAACTACCAGTGCATCGACATGTTCATCGGTCAGCAGGGCATCAAGGGCCACGGCGTATGTGCCGGGGCCTGAACCGGCCAATACATCCACGGGATTGCTGACGCTGGCAGCCTTGGGGAGTCGTGACCTGAGATACTCCTTGGTTTCTTTTGACAGCTCAGCCATTTCCAGTCCGGCCTTTTCCAGGGCATCCACAGCGAGAATAGCCGGCCCACCCGCGTTGGTTAGCACGGCCACTTTATTGCCCTCCGGCAGGGGCTGCCAAGCCAGGGCGCGCGCCCAGTCGAACATCTCTTCCATGGTTCCTGCCTGTAGCACGCCGCTTCGTTTAAAAGCTGCTTCATAGGCTTCGGCGCTTCCGGCAAGTGCGCCGGTGTGGGAGGCTACGGCTTTGGCGCCGCTTTCGCCTCGTCCTCCTTTCAAGGCTACAAAAGGTTTTTTAAGGGATGCTCTTTCGGCCGAATCAAGAAAAGCCGTTCCGTCTGAGACTCCTTCGATATAAGCGGTAATGACTTCAGTCTGGCTGTCGTCGCACAGCGCCTCAATCATCTGTGTCTCGTTGATTCCTGCCTGATTTCCTAAGCTAACAATACGTGAAAATCCTACGCCGGCTCCCCGGGCCCAGTCGATGACGGCTGCCACCATAGCCCCCGACTGGGAACTAAAGCCGATTTCTCCCGGTTCCGGCATCCCGGTGACGAACGTGGTATTCACCGGGGTATGGGTATCAATGGTACCGATACAGTTTGGACCGATGACGTTGATATTCATCTCATCGGCAACGCTCTTCAGTTCCTCTTCCAGCTTTCTTCCCTCTTCTCCCGTTTCGCTGAAGCCCCCGCTTACAACAATGGAATACCTGATTCCGCGATTGCCACACTCCTTTAGGGTGTCGGGCACAGCTTTAGAGGGTACAATGATGACGGCCAGATCAACGGGGTCGGGCACATCAGATATGGAGGCAAAGCACTGTTCGCCCAGTATTTCTGATGCTCTTTTGTTGACAGGGTAAATCGGCCCCTGGTAGCGGTATTCTTTTAGATTACGAACCACACCGTGTCCCAGTTTATGAGGGTCTCTCGAAGCCCCTATCACAGCGACTCCCTTAGGCTTGAAAAATGGATCGAGCATATATTCGATTACGGAATTAAGAGTAATTTATCTTATTATATGGTAGCGTTGTTTTCAATATTTGTCAAAGGTCAAAATCCGGAATTTTATAACCGTAATATTAATCAGTATTTGCAGTGTATGGATCTTGAAGAATTTAGGACAAACACGATCATTGAACCATTTCGCATTCGCTCGGTGGAAGCCATTCGATTTACCACTATGGATGAACGAAAAGAGCTTCTGGCGGAAGCAGGCTACAACCCTTTCCTGCTAAAAGCCAAAGATGTGCTGATCGATTTGTTGACGGACAGCGGTACCGGAGCCATGTCTTCCGGCCAATGGGCAGGGATCATTTCAAGTGATGAATCCTACGCCGGATCTTCTTCCTTCTACCGCCTGGAAAACGCTGTGCAGGAAATTACAGCTTTCAAGCACGTAATTCCCACACACCAAGGCCGAGCCGCGGAAAATATCCTTTTTACCACTATTGCCGGAAAGGGTGATGTAGTGCCCAGTAATACTCATTTTGATACCACCCGTGCCCATGTAGAACACAGCGGAGCAGAAGCCCGTGACCTGGTTATTGAGGAGGGGAAGCAACCACGTAATACCCATCCTTTTAAAGGAAATATGGACCTTGCAAAACTGGAGCAGACCATTGAGGAGGTCGGCACGGATCGCATTCCGGTAATCATGATTACGGTAACCAACAATTCGGGTGGCGGTCAACCGGTGAGCATGGAAAACATCCGGGCGGTTTCGGAAATTGCAAAAAAGCATGACATACCATTTTTCATTGATGCCTGCCGTTTTGCAGAAAATGCCTGGTTCATTAAGACGAGGGAGGATGGGTATGAAGATAAAGAGCCGATAGAAATTGCACGTGAAATGTTCAGCTATGCCGATGGGTGTACTATGAGTGCCAAGAAAGACGGTATGTCGAATATCGGCGGATTTCTGGCCATGAACAGCGATGAATTAGCCGAAAAGTGCCGGAACCTTGAGATATTGACAGAAGGCTTCCCAACCTACGGCGGGATGGCCGGCTATGATATGGAAGCGGTTGCTATCGGACTTTTTGAAGCACTCAATGAAGACTATCTTCGCTATCGCATACGATCCATTGCCTATCTGGGCGACAAGCTGAGCAGGGCCGGTGTACCAATTGTGAAGCCTACAGGCGGTCATGCCGTATACCTGGATGCCAAGGAGATTCTGTCTCACGTACCGCCCCTGGAATATCCTGCATGGTCATTCAATAACGCTCTCTACCGGCTGGGAGGTGTTCGCGGAGTGGAGATCGGATCGGTGATGTTCGGCAAACAGCCCGGCGGATCGGAGAAACCGGCATCCATGGAGCTGGTTCGCCTGGCATTTCCCCGGCGCGTGTATACCCAAAGTCACGTCGATTACCTGGCGGAGGTGATTATCAATGCTTATGAACAGCGTGAGCAGCTGGGTGGCTATAAAATCGCTTCAGGGCCGGATGTACTGCGTCACTTCTCGGCCCGAATGTTACCGCTGGGTCACTAATTGAACTTAGTGGTGTACCAATTCTCCTAGAATCTATCGGAGTAATTGCGTAATCTGCCGGCACTTTACTAACCAAATAGGGATACAACATGAAAACTTTCATTCATTTGGGCGCCTTATGCTTTTTGATGGCTCTCACTTCCATTTCTTTAGCGCAAAAATCAGATGACAAGCCGTCCGATCCACGATATGAGACTGCATGGAACAGCCTGGCATTCAGAAGCATCGGCCCGGCCTTCACCTCGGGAAGAATTTCAGATTTTGCAGTAAATCCCAATGACCACAGTGAGTTTTATGTTGCTACTTCCTCCGGCGGAGTCTGGAAGACGACCAATGGCGGAGTGATACTGGAGCCGGTTTTTGACAGTGAAGGATCCTATTCTATCGGCTTTGTTGCCATGGATCCCAATAATCGTAATGTAGTTTGGGTCGGTACCGGAGAGAATAACAACCAGCGTAGTGTAGCTTACGGGGATGGAGTCTATAAAAGCATAGACGGCGGTAAGAGCTGGAGCCATATGGGATTAAAAAATTCCGAGCATATAGGGATGATTGAAATCGACCCCCGAAATTCGGATGTCGTATATGTCGCGGCTACAGGTCCGCTTTGGAGTGCCGGAGGTGATCGCGGTTTGTATAAAACGACCGACGGCGGAGAAACCTGGGAGAATATCCTGGAAATCAGCGAGCATACCGGTATCAACGAGGTGCATATGGACCCGCGTAATCCTGATGTGCTTTATGCTACCGCCCATCAGCGAAGGAGGCATGTATTCACCTACATCAGCGGCGGACCTGAGTCAGCGATATATAAGTCATCAGATGCCGGTGTGACCTGGAAAAAAATAATGAAAGGCATGCCGAGCGGCGATATAGGTCGCATAGGACTCGACATTTCTCCTGCAAATCCGGATGTAGTATATGCTATTGTAGAGGCGCAGGATGATAAAAGCGGATTTTACCGTTCCACCGATCGTGGTGAATCCTGGGAGCGACGCAGTGATTATTCCTCCAGCGGAAACTATTACCAGGAAGTGGTGGCTGACCCTGTTGATACTGACCTGGTATATGTTATGAATACCTTTGCCGGGGTTTCGGAAGACGGCGGTAAGTCCTTTGAAAATGTAGGAGAGCGAAACAAGCATATAGATAATCACGCACTCTGGATAGATCCAACCAACCCGTCGCACCTTCTAAACGGCAATGACGGAGGTGTCTATGAATCCTACGACCGCGGTAAAACATGGCGTTTCTTCACCAATTTGCCGGTCACCCAGTTTTACAAGTTGGCAGTGGACAATGACGAACCCTTCTACAATGTATACGGTGGTACTCAGGATAACTTTACCCTTGGTGGTCCCTCACGTACCAATGCCACTACCGGAATAAATGATGACGAATGGTTTGTAACGGTACTGGGTGACGGTTTTGAACCGCATGTGGATCCGACCAACCCGGATATTGTATATGCCCAGTACCAGTATGGAAACCTGTTCCGTTTTGATAAGAAGAGCGGAGAGATGCAGGATATCAAACCACAGGCACCGGAGGGCGACTACGATTACAACTGGAACTGGGACTCTCCTTTCTTCGTGAGCGTTCATGACCACAAGCGACTTTACTTCGGTTCCGATCGGGTACTGCGAAGTGATGATATGGGTCAAAGTTGGAGAGAATTGAGCGGTGACCTCACACGACAGATCGATCGTAACCGGCTGGAAGTGATGGGCAAAGTCTGGCCTATGGATGCCATCGCAAAAAATGCATCTACTACCGAATACGGGAATATTGTAGCACTTGCCGAGTCGCCACTGGACGAGAATCTGCTATTTGCCGGCACCGATGACGGGTTGATTCACATAAGCGAAGATACCGGAGAAAACTGGCGAAAGATCGAAAAATTCCCCGGGGTTCCCGATATGGTATATGTAAATGAAATTGTCGCTTCTGAGCATAATCGTAACATGCTCTATGCAGCATTCAACAATCATAAGAATGGTGATTTCAAGCCTTACCTGTTGAAGAGTACCAACCTCGGACGCTCATGGCAGCCTATTGTAAATAACTTGCCGGAGAGGGGTTCAGTCTATGCTATTGCTGAAGATTTCGAGGAGCCGAGCCTGCTGTTTGTAGGTACCGAATTTGGGGCCTTTGTTTCTGTGGATGGAGGCAACTATTGGAAAGAGCTGGATAAAGGATTACCCACCATTGCGGTTCGTGATATTGAAATCCAAAAAAGAGAAAACGACCTTGTTCTAGCCACCTTCGGACGCGGTTTCTATGTGATGGATGACTATTCGGCTTTGCGTGAGTTCAGCCGCGAGATACAGGATGCTGAAGCACATCTTTTTTCGGTGCGACAGGCTTACCAGTATATACCTTACAGCAGGATAGCTGCCAGTGAAACCATTTCCTGGCTGGGTCCTAAGGGATTCCAGGGGGAAGACTACTTTATGGGAGAAAATCCTGAATTCGGTGCCGCGTTCACCTGGTATCTGAAAGAGGATATCAAAACGATGAAAGAACAGAGAGAAGCCGAAGAGAAAGAAAGGCGAGAAGCAGGTGAAACGGTTTATTATCCATCCTATGAGCAACTGAAAGCGGAAGCTGAAGAAGAGAAGCCCTTCCTGATATTTACCGTCCGTGATTCAAACGGCGAGATTGTCAGGGAGCTTACTTCCTCACCCAAGTCCGGCATCAACCGTATCTACTGGGATCTGAAGTTTCCCAAAGTTGATGAAATCAGTGATAGTGATGCCGATCCTTCGGAGGAATTGGATTCAGGCATCATGGTGCTGCCGGGTTCGTACTCGGTTGAGCTCAGTAAAAGTGTGGACGGCGCCATTACCCAACTGGCCGGACCAGTCTCTTTTGAGGTTCAAAGTTTGGGCAACGTGACACTACCGGCTGAGAATCCCGATGAGATGCTTGCCTATCACAAGGAGCTTATGGATTTGTCGAAGTCAGCCAACAGTGCACGCAGCGCTTACAACGAGCTAAACAACAGGCTTAGTTATTACAATGCAGCTCTGAAAGCCGTGGATGCTCCAGCAGACCTGGCTGAGAAAATTACCGGTATGGAGGATGATCTGGAAGCGATTCGCAAAGTCATGTTCGGTGATCGCATTGCGGATCAGCTTGAGATGCAGCAGGCACCCTCACTGAATAGTCGTATCAATACAGCTATTGCTTCCGGGATGTCTTCTACCTCAGATCCTACAGAAACCTCCCGGCGCGTTAAAGCTATTGCAGAGAAGGAGTTGAAACCGGTGCTTCAGTCGCTTCGTGATATCATAAATCGACAGGTACCCTCCATCGATCGTCAGCTTAACGAACTGAACGCCCCCTGGACGCCGGGCAGAATTATTGAGCTGGACCAGGGATAAGTTTATTACCACTAAGGCACTTAGACAGTTAGTGTCTTAGTGGTAAATTTATCGTTTTTTAAAGCGTGACTGAAAGAATCGCAGGTACTCGGGTTCGTAGTCAAACTCCAGTCCGGTGATCTCTTCCCTGTTTTTATATACGGCTTCAACCGATTCGGCCACTACATCCATATGCGCCTGGGTGTAGACCCTTCTGGGTATGGTGAGGCGCACCAGTTCCAGTTCGGGATAGTTATGCTCGCCGGTTTCGTGGTTCCTCCCGGCAGAAACCACGCCCCGCTCCATGCTGCGCACACCCGAATCTACATACAGCGCGGCAGCCAGGGTCTGAGCCGGAAGTTCATCCTGACTAAGATGGGGCAGAATTTTCCTTGCATTAAGAAAAACACCGTGACTCCCAATGGGTTTGACGATCGGGACACCCATATCCAGCAATTTTTCTCCCAGGTATTGAACTTGTCCGACCCGGGCTCTGATATGATTCTCCTCAACAGATTCGGTGATGCCGATAGCAAGTGCTTCCATATCACGTCCGGCCATGCCACCATAGGTATGAAGGCCCTCATAAACTACGACCATGTTTTGAGCCAGTTTGAATAGCTCTTCATCATTAAGGGCAAGGAAGCCCCCGATATTAACCAGTGCGTCTTTTTTTGCACTCATTGTGGCCCCATCGGTAAGTGAGCAGATTTCATGGACAATATCTTTAATGGGTACATCTTCATAGCCCGGCTCACGCTGTTTTATGAAATAGGCGTTTTCAGCTACGCGGGTCATATCGTGGATGATGGGGATATCATACTTGTCGGTGAGCTCCCTGACTTTCTTGAGATTTCCAAGAGATATCGGCTGTCCCCCTGCCATATTCACCGATGTGGCAATGGACACATAGGGTATGCGGTCGGCTCCCTTCTCTTCGATGAGTCTTTCCAGCTTTTCGAGGTCTACATTTGCCTTGAAGGGATGCTCGTTTTCAGGGTCGTGGGCCTCGTCGATGATCACATCCACAAAGGTGCCCCCGGCCAGCTCCTGGTGTAGCTTGGTGGTGGTGAAATACATATTTCCGGGCACAAAATCGCCCTCTTTAATCATCAGTTGCGATATGATATGTTCGGCACCTCTTCCCTGGTGGGTCGGAACCACATGCTTATACCCATAAAATTTTTGGATGGCCTCTTCCAGGTGATAGAAATTCTCACTGCCTGCATAAGCTTCGTCGCCCAGCATCATACCGGCCCATTGCCGGTCGCTCATGGCAGAAGTACCGCTGTCGGTCAGCAGGTCAATATACACATCACGGGATCGCAGCAGGAAGGTATTGTATCCGGCCTCCTCGATGGCCTCTTGCCGCTCTTCCCTGCTAATCATTCGTACGGGCTCAACCATTTTGATTTTATAGGGTTCGGCCCAGGATCGTTTTCTTTCATCCGATTTCATAAATGATATCCTCTAATTTTCTCGTTGTTAAAAATTAACCCGCCGGTGCAATTTGTTCGAGAATCAATGTTAAACCTTCGGCTTGTTTTTGCCTTTGGATTGGGTTTGGCGCAGCTTTTCAAAAGCATTATCCCGATTCCCCGGGCTAAAGCCCGGGGCAACTAAAACTGAAGCCCGGGACAATTAATGCTGATACCCGGGGCTTTTAATATTGCCGAAATATTATCAGTTCCGGGTTGCTACACACTGTTCGTTTTCCAGCTCATTAAACATTTTTTGCAGGCGTATCTTTTGCTTTTCAACAGTACTTGAAATGGAAGTGATGTTTTCGTCTTTATAGGAATCTGACTTCGCAATTTCAAGGCAGTATTCCATACCCTCTTCCAGGTTTTTTCTGAAACGGTCAAACTTTTTACGATCACCACCGGAGCCTTCACTTTCGGACATCAAATCCTCCAGATAGTCCACATACATTACCATTTCTTTGGCAAACATATGGGGACGTTGTGGGGGAACCAGAGAGTTACCGCGACCGTAAATATGATCAATCATTTCTCGCAGGCTGTATTCCCTGTCGAACCAGGCGATGTTGGGACCGGGACAGATTGCCTGCGGGGCACGATGTTCTTCAAGTATCTCAAGGTCAATCAGGGCACCGTTGCCCAGGTGATCGCAAAGGCATGATTTCTCAAGGACCTTGGCTCGCATTAGCTCTTTTTCAGCTTCCGCAATATTTTGTTGGTTGATCTGGTCGATTTTCAGCAGTTGATACTGATTGGAAGCCGTGCATATAGGGTTTTCTGTGAACTCAGTATTCGATTCCAGAAAGCCTTTGGGGCACGGAGAGCCGGGTTTATCTTTATCGATGCGTTCCCGGTGCCAGTGTTCCGAACCCGTACCCTTTATATTATTAAAAGGCACGCCTAAGGGTGAAACACCGCTCAGGTACAGATCCTCTTCCTTTGCACCTTCAAGCAGGTTTCGTGTCTTCTTATCCACCGTGGTGGCTTCCGGAACCAGCAGGAAGGGACTCCCCCATCCGGTGGCATCCATTTCAAAATCGTTGAGCAATCGTTCTGCTTCTCCCGAGGTACCTATGCCGCCCTGAACGGTCAGGCGCGGTTCGGTGACTTCCCAGCCGGAAGGAAACTCACCCTGCTTATCTTCATAGTAACTCTCAATAAGCGGTCTAATAGCTGAACTCAGCATGTCACGTTTTTCACGGAACTCTTTCAGGAGTGATGGGAGCAAATACCCGTCGGATGCAAAGGCATGTCCCCCACAATTGAGTCCTGATTCAATGCGATACTCAAATACTTCAAGACCTTTTTTTGCCAGGTATTTTCCCTGAATTAGCGCTGAGCGAAAATCACTCACCTTGAGAATAATTTTCTTCTTGATCCTACCACCGGCGTCGCGATAGAAATCCTTGAATTCACTTAAATAATTATAAAGCCTTGGATTGAAACCGGCTGAAAGCACCAGGCTTGAAGAGAGTACACTGTTGGCATAACCCCTAAGTGCGGCACTGGCATCACTGAACTCGGAACTCATCGGCTTTTGATCTTTATCGTAGTTCAGCCCATCTACTTTTGCCATAATATTTACATCGATAGAACCGGGTTGCATCAATTTGTTCAGTTCTTTTGTCAGACGATCGCGCAGGGCATTCTCCTTGGTTTGCATCAGCTGCCTGTATTTGTTTTTCAGCGTGCTGCCATCGGGTAGCAATTCAAAGTATTTCGCCTTCTCATTCTTTTCGAAAAAGGGCTGATTTTTAATCGATTCGAAGGTTTGCTCTACGACCTGCTGCACCAGGTTGAGATAAGCGGTTATTCTGCGGGCGCGACCGTCTTCCGCATTTCTTGCGATGTTGGAATAAGGAAAGTCAAACTTTTGGCAATAATGTTTGCGGATGCGTTCGATGAGCAAGTCATCAACAATTGAAATAACAGAATTTATGCCATATGGACCGACTCGTATGGGTGAATCAATAGAATGGCCGGTTCCCATGACGGGAATAGAAAATGTGTGGGGTGACAAAGACATAAGTGAGTTTATTTGTACTGAGTTAATTGAAATTTGATGTACTTCCGTTTAGGCACCGTTCAGACTTTTACCAGTGCGATAATTTGTTTTGAGCTCGTGATAATAGAAGAGCCAGGCTATCCAGAAAATCATAGCAAAGCCCTGGTGAATTACTCCCAGTGCGACCGGCACCTGGTACAGTACGGTGAATACTCCGAGCAGGTATTGAAGAATTATCAGCATGAAAAGGATGCCGGCTTTGAGACGCAATGATTTCAAAGCATTTGCATTTAGGGTTCTCAGCCAAAGTCCGGTGACCAGTAGAAGTAACAAGGTTCCCAGGATGCGATGAACCCACTGAACAGTCCCGGGATTTTCCAACAGGTTGATCAGGAGTGGTTGCATGGACCAGACATTTTGCGGAAGCCACTCGCCATTCATCATGGGGAAGGTGTTGTAGATAAATCCTGCATCCAGTCCGGCCGTAAATGCTCCCCAGATTATTTGCAGGGCAAACAGTGCTGCTGTTGTCAGTGCCCAGGCATTCAGATCTACTGTTTGTTTCAGCCTATGTCTACGCCGGTTATGATACAGATCCAATGCATACCAGCTGCAAAAACTCACCAGTACAAAAGCCAGCATCAGGTGCAATGCCAGGCGGTAATGGCTCACATAGGGTACATCCACCAGTCCGCTTTTCACCATAATCCAGCCCATGGCACCTTGTATAGCGCCAAGGCCGAAGAGAATCAATGCCCGGTTTCGCATTTTTTCACTGAAATATCCGCGTATCCAGAAAAAGAGAAATGGAAGCAGGAATACTACACCGATTATTCTGCCAAGCAGCCGGTGTATATATTCCCAAAAGAAAATCTGTTTAAACTCCGGCAGGGACATGCCTTCATTCAGCTGTTGGTATTGTGGAAATTGTCGGTACTGTTCGAAAGCCTCTTTCCATTCCGAGGGATTCATTGGGGGAAGGGCACCCATAATCAGGTTCCAGTCAGACATAGAAAGGCCGGATCCTGTAAGCCTTGTAATACCCCCGATGACTACCATCAGAAAGATGAGGGCGGCACCGCTCCAGAGCCATCGACGAATGTATTTGTTACCTGTTTGCATAGGTCTATAGCACTCTGTTCAAGGTTCCGGCGGTGATGGTGCAATGATAAGGCCAATTGTACATAGGAGTCCGGCGTCTAGTAAAGTATAAAAGAGTATTTAATCTGATATTATTACAAATTTTTTTTACCCCCACTCAAAGCTGCCGTCTGCTGTAATTCTAAGATTCAGGTTTTTTCCTTTCTCAGCAAGTTCTACCAGGTTGGTTGATTGCAACATGGCTCGGATGTTGTCTCGGGCATCGGCCCACTGGTCATGAATGGGACAAGGTTTCTCCTCTCCACAGCCCGGAAGTCCAAGGGCGCATTCGGTGAATAAATCATTACCGTCAATGGCTTCTACGATTTCATAGAGGCTGATCTTCGAGCCTTTTTTGGTCAGGCGAACACCGCCTTTGGGACCCTTTTGAGATTCCATAAGTCCGGCGGCGGTAAGTTGTTGCAGGGTTTTGGTAAGAAAGTGGAAGGAAATATCCAGACTTTCACTCATCTCCCGAATGGAGATATACTCGCCATCCTGGTTGGCGGCAAGATAGAGTGAAGCTCTCAAACCATAAACACAAGAACTAGATAGAAGCATAGCCGATTGTACGCATTATAAGATAATGAAGTCTTAAATATAGGATCTTTTTTGTATAAGTGCAGGCTTATTTTGATCCGAAAGGAGAATGTAGGTCAGGGATGATGTAGGTCGAAGAAAGTGGCGGTTTATGACATATTAATCCTGCCTTTTCCGAAGAATAGGGAATTGAAAATGAATGCCAGATTAAAAAACCCCTTGCCGCTTATAGGAAAGGGGTTCTTTAGGTTATATCTATCAGCCGGCAGGTTGTTTTTTCAGAACAAAAGTTACCTTGGCATCGATGCGGTATTTACTCACACTGCCATTGTCTACAATTGCCTGGATATTTTCAACATATACGCTTCTGATATTATCTATGGACTTCGACGCTTCCTTGACTACATTTTGAATGGCGTCTTCCATAGTATTGCCTTCCCCCATTACTTCAATGACTTTTGCTAAAGACATACTATACCTCTCTTCTTTGTTTATGGAATTGTTGAGTCACTCAGAAGCTGCTTACATCACTTTTCAAATAACTCTTCACGGATGGATCGCAGTCCTTTCTTTGAGTCTTTTAACAGCTTATTAAGGTCGTCTTTTAAAGGATCTAAAGCCTTTTCACCGGAATCTTTCAGTTTGTTAAGCTTATCCTGCATTTTAGACCTAAGGTTATCAAGATCGCTTACTTTTTTACGGTACTTGTCTTCCAGTTCATCAAACTGATCGTCGATATCGTCTTCGAGTTTTTCGAGTTCTTTGTCCCAACTCTTCAGTTTGTCAGACAATTCATCGATATAATCTTCTCGCTTCGTTCTTTCCATTTTTTCCATAACAGGCTCGCAGTTAATTGGTGTCGACCACCGGTTCAAAGTGAATGTAATTTGGGAGTTCACCAATACCGGTTTTAGACGGTTGTTTTCTTGTTGTAAAAGGTCATTAACACGGTGATGAAATTATAGAGGCTAAGTCAGAGAAAATTTGAGGGGAGAACCACTACATCTGAGGGATAATCAAGCTCGAAAGTACAGCATTAAGGTAAATTCCTGTATAAAATAGTAAGCAGAAATGGCGAAGTTCCCTGTACCGGCCAACCTTTCACATCCTCACACAGTTACTCTACTAAAACCGAACTCTCGGAAAAGCAGGTAATTCTGCAACCTTTTTATGAAACGGCAGGTATGTTCTCTGTTTTTTTGAGTTTGCACTTTACATCAAGAGAATTTGTTGCCTGTCTATCCAATTTCCTTCCGAATCCGATACTCGCTTCCTTGCATACCATTGTACTGCTGCATTAGATGATCGACAAGATTCATCCTTTAGGATGCGGTCGGCATTTCTATAGCACTTCTGTTATGCCGTGAAGCTTATATCTGGTTCCACATCGAATACAAAGGCAGGCAGAACGAAAACGGCTAGTTCCGATTTACTTTGATCTGTTAGTTTAATTATACTGATGTTTAAGAGTAGTAAACCGTAACGAATTTGAGAGCATCGTATGGCAGGCAAAATCATTGATAATATCTATTCAAAACTCGGGGAGGTATTCGATCCGGAAACTATAGGCACCCTGCTTGCAAACGGAATCATCAACATTTTCGTGATTGTAGCGGTCTTTCTGATTTTCTACCTGCTTTGGAAAGTTCTAAACTGGCTGTTGCAGCCGATCTTCAGGCGAAGCAAGATGGACGAAACCACAACCATTTTTGCAAACTCGCTGATCAAGTATGGGATCCTGATACTCGGACTCATTACCGCTCTCGATTCCGTCGGCATCAAGACATCGGCCGTACTGGCATCTTTGGGAATTGTTGGACTTACCATCGGTTTTGCGGCGCGGGATTCACTCTCCAATCTTATTTCGGGAATCATCATCTTCCTGGATAGGCCCTTTGTAATCGGCGACCTCGTAGAAATTGACGGTAAGTATGGACAGGTAGAGCGCATAACCCTTCGTTCCACGCGTGTGGTTACGGTAGACGGCAAGATGCTGGCGGTGCCCAACGTGGATGTGGTAAATAAGACAGTGACCTCCTATACCAATTTCCCTCACCTCCGCCTGGATATTCAGGTTACTATCGGGGTCTCGGAAGACATCGAAAAAGCAAGGAAAATTCTTATGGATCTGGTGTCTGACCCTTCTTATATGGGTGAGCCCCGACCCAGCGTAGTAGTTAGAGAACTGAATGACTACAATGTACTGCTGGAGCTGAGGGTATGGATTGAAAATGAGCGTGAACACCTGCAAGAGAGATTTCGCCTGCGGGAGGCCATCTTCAATGCTTTTAACCGGCATAATATTGAGATGCCTTATGAAACTATACAACTGGCTCCTTTCCGGATGGAGCAAAAGATGTTGGGTAATTGAGGTACTTTAGTTGTTACACGGAGTTTCACAAAGGAGCACAGAGGGACACAGAGGAGTAAATAGGTGTAGGATACTTTGAAAGTGTACTACACCGGAATACTACTCAGTTTTTATACTCTCCACCGGATTCATGTAGGCTGCCTTCAATGTTTGCCAGCTAATGGTCAGCAGTACTATCACAGCCGTTGCTACTGCCGTTATGATAAATACCATGAAGCCTATATCGATGCGATAGGCAAAGTTCTGCAGCCAGCTTTGAATGACATACCATGCAACCGGAACCGCAAGCAGAAAAGCAATACCGGTAAGTTTAAGAAACTCAGAAGAGAGCAGGCCTACAATAGACGTCGTTGTTGCCCCAAGTACTTTTCGGATACCGATCTCCTGCTTTCGCTGCTCGGTCATATATGCCGAAAGTCCTAGCAAACCGAGACAGGCTATTATAATAGCAATAATAGTAAATGCCGTAAAGACATCTCCCAGCCGCTGTTCCTGCCGGAATAGCTGATCGAAATCGCTGTCCAGGAAGGTGTAATCTGCCGGTTCGCCTGCGGCATAATTGTCCCATATGGATTCAACCGTAGCGACCGATTCCCTGGGATCATCGGAATCGAAACGGATTATCATCTCATTGGCCGTTTCCGTGAGTAACAGGGCCATCGGCATGATCTCATTGCGCAGCGATTCAAAGTTAAAGTCTTTCATTACGCCCAGTACCTGGTAGGTTTGTTGAGTACCGGGAAAGAAAATATCTTTCCCCACCGGGTCTTCCAGACTCATCTCTTTTACAGCGGCTTCATTGATGACAATACCGGAAGTATCTGTCGGGAAATCCCGGTTGAAATATCGCCCTTCTTTCATATCAAAGCCCAGGGCATCCTTGTGATCATAATCGGCGTAATACATGGCCATTATGAATTCGTTATCACGATCGGGAAGCCGGAATACTGTGACGTTATTGGTGCCGGGTATGGTGAAGCTACTGTAACTGGCAGCCCCTACCCTGGTATCCGATTTCAATTCTTCCTGGAAAGCCTTCTGGTTATTTCCCAAACGGGAAGTATTGGTCAGCACAAGGGAGTGCTCTTTGTTGAAGCCCAGGTTTTTATTCTGCATGAAATTGAGCTGCTGGTTGACCAGCAGGGTACAGGCAATTAGACTGATGGAAATAAAGAACTGTCCCACCACAAGAGTTCTTCGAAAGCCACCGCTTTTTGCGCCCCGGCTTATTTTCCCTTTTAGTACTTCTACGGGATTGAAAGCGGTCAGGTAAAAGGCAGGATAGCTTCCGGCAAGAAAACCGATTCCAAAGGCCATACCTAAAAGCGTTGCAAGGAACCAGGGTTCAGTGAATATTTGGAGGGTCAATTCTTTGCCTGATAACTGATTAAACCAGGGCAGAATCAGATAGAGCAGTACCATAGAGAATACCATGGCCAATATCACATACATTATGGACTCCACCAGAAATTGAACCATCATGCTTTGCCTATTGGAGCCGAGTGTCTTACGGAGCCCTACTTCCTTGGCACGTCCGGCCGCACTGGCAGTAGAAAGGTTCATGAAGTTAACACATGCGATGATGATCAGGAAGATACCCACCGCGCTGAAAATATAGATATAGGTTATATCACCCGGCGGTTCGAAACTGGTCTGTACATTGGGCGCATTGAGATGCAGATCGGTAATCGGTATGGCAAAAAAGCCGTATTTACCTCCCATTTCACGCATCTTTTCAAGGCTCATTCCGGCAAAACGCTCGATTTCGGGGCCGACATATTTTTGAATGAGGTCTTCAAAACCGGCCTGAATTTGGGCTTCACTCACCCCCGGGGCTGTTTCGATATAGGTATTGAGATTGTTGTTTAACCACTGTGTGCTTTGACTGTAATCGGTTGAACTGAAAGAAAGCAGTATATTAAAACGGAAATGGGAGTTATGCGGCGGGTCGGCATTTACTCCGGTCACCTCATACGAAGTTTTATCATTGCCCACAATGAGCGTCTTTCCCATTGCATTCTCATTTCCAAAGTACTTACGTGCCATCGATTCGGTAATGACAGCTTTGTTGGGACCCAACAGTGCTGTTCTTTCATCTCCCCTAAGCAGCTGGTAGCCAAAGAAATCATAGAAGTTGGAGTCCGCCCAGAAAACGTCCTGTTCAGTAAACGCACGGTCTTCATATCGGATTACCATGTTTGAAAGAGCGTTGGTTCGGGTGGCATTAATAACGCCGGGCATCTCTTCAACGGTTGCACCGGCCATGGGTGGTGGCGTGAAGACACCCTGCACTTCCTGGTTGCCGATTTTTCCATTTAGGGCAACAACCGATTTATGTTCAACATTAGGATGGAAATTGTCATAACTGAGTTCGTCCTGCACATAGATTAAGATCAGGATGGCAGCTGTAATACCGATAGATAAGCCCAGCAGGTTAAGAAAAGAGTAGTATTTCTTTTTGAGGATGTTTCTAAAGGCAACTTTAAGATAATTTGACAGCATGACGGTCCCGACACTATTACATTCCCGATTGTTATATGAGCAATACGCAGCAGTTTGCCATGAGTTTCATTGCAGATTCTTTTACTCCTTTTCTAACTTAAGGACATCTAGAGTGAAACGGAATATTTCGAGCTTTGATATAGTTATCTTTAGTGCTAATGCATGAATAGATTCATTGGGAGGAACCGGTAACAGGCTATTAAAATTTTTAAAAGATCAGCACCAATTATGTACGATATCATTGGAGACATACATGGCTACGCATCGGCATTGAAAAGGCTTCTGGAAAAGCTGGACTACCGAAAGAGCGACGGAGCATACCGGCACCCCGACCGAAAGGTGCTTTTTTTGGGGGATTATATTGACCGGGGCCCTGAGGTACGAGAAACCCTCCGACTCGTTCGGCAGATGGTTGATGCCGGTCAGGCGATTGCGCTCATGGGCAACCATGAGTTGAACGCCATCTTCTATAATGAACCGGATGGAAGAGGCGGCTATCTTCGTCCGCACTCCGAAAAAAACCGGAAGCAGCACCGGGAGACGCTGAAAGATTTTGAAGGGAACAGGGATGACTATCAATCATATATAAGCTGGTTTAAAACGCTCCCTCTCTTCCATGAGACGGAGAGCTTCAGGGCTATTCACGCCTGCTGGGATTCGTCAATGATCGATGAACTTCAGAACCATGTAGAAGGAAACATGCTGCCTGACGAAGATTTTAGGGAAGCGGGAGATCGTAATACCCGTCTTTATGATCTTTTAGAAACCTTGTTAAAAGGCCGTGAGGTAACCTTACCCGAGGGACTTAGTTTCAGGGATAAGGACGGACACCGCCGGGATGAAGTCCGCGTACGGTGGTGGCTGGATCCACAAAAGGTCACTCTGGAGGATTGGAGTTTTGCCGAGGAGATGGAAGGCAGCACAAATGGTAATTTTGATCCCGCTGATTACCAGGATGGCTACTATACAGAAGATGAAAAGCCGGTTTTTTTCGGACACTACTGGCTTTCGGGGAAGCCGGAGTTGGAACGCAGCAATGTCTGCTGCCTGGATTACAGCATAGGCAAAGGAGAGAAGCTGGCAGCCTACCGTCATGAAGGCGAAGAGGAGCTGGTCGAAAGCAAATTGAACTGGGTTGAATGGCAGGGCCGTTGATGTAGGTGAAATTTTGCCCTGCCCAATCCATTTGATGCTCAATTTAATACGCCGCCGGAACCGTTTTTCAATCCCTAAGCTCTTTATTAACCTTTGGCGCTACCTCGGTTGCGAACAATTCAATCGAACGCATCAGTTTCTTATGGTCTATACTTCCCACGCTCATCTGCAGCAGAAAACGGTCGTGACCGAAAATTTCATGCTGGTACAGTATTTTATCAATCACTTCCTGTGGACTCCCTACGACATTGGCGCCTTCCAGGCTTCGGGAAGCTTTAAACTGTTCACGGGTCATCGGCGGCCAGCCACGTTCTTTACCGATCTTATCCATGGTCTCCTTGAAAGCAGGAAATGCGATATCCCCGGCATCCTGAGAGTCTTCTGCAATAAATCCGTGTGAGTTGATGCTTAATTTTGGCTTATTATGTCCTGCTTCCCGGGCGCCTCTTTCGTGCAGATCGGCCAGAGATTTAAACTGTGCCGGCCTTCCCCCGATTATTCCCAGCGCCATGGGGAGTCCCAGAGCCCCGGCGCGATAAGCCGACTGTGGTGTACCTCCCACGGCAACCCAAATCGGCAGCTCTTTTTGAAGAGGCCTCGGATAGACACCACGGTTATCAATGGAAGGACGGTGCGATCCCTGCCAGGTGATGGTATCCTGCTCACGCAACTTCAGCAGCAGGTCCAGCTTCTCGGAGAAAAGTTCGTCGTAATCTTGCAGATCGTATCCGAAAAGAGGGAATGATTCGATGAAAGATCCGCGTCCGGCCATGATTTCGGCCCGGCCTTCGGAAATGAGATCCAGGGTCGAAAACTGCTGCCAGGTACGAACGGGATCTTCCGATCCCAGAACCGTGACGGCACTGCTCAGACGAATGTTACCGGTTTCTGCGGCTCCGGCAGCCAGAATCGTAGCCGGCGATGAGGAGAGGTACTCCTTGCGGTGATGCTCTCCGATTCCAAATACGTCAAGGCCGGCTTCATCCGCCAATTTGATCTCTTCCAATAGATGCTGCATACGCTCGACGGGTTCCAGCTTTTTGCCGGAATCAGATTCAGGCGTGTTTTCAACGAAGGTATAGATGCCAAATTCCATGGTGCGGGTTTATAGGTTTATTCGATTATTGATTGTATCACTGTGAGATTTAAGATGTGAAGCCAGCTGGCAAATTACTCATTGTCGCCGGCTTTATGAACTTTAAAATGAGCGAAATCGATCACCGGATAAGGCTAACAAGGCAGGCGTGATAAAACCGGAGAATCTATGATAGCGTCCTTTTATACAGGTTATTGGGATGAATACAACAGGTTGTTAACGGCAGAAAAATAAATGCTTTAGATAGCTTGTAACTTTTGTGCTCTTTTGCAGTCTTATTTACTCTGTGAGTTCAATGCATTCAAAGCCTGCATACTTACAGACGATCCCGGCTGCTTGATTGCAGTCGGGGTTTTTTTATGGAACACGGATGACGCGGATGGTACTGATATCCACAGATTTTTATTTGTGTATTCCTTTCATAAATCAGCGCAAATCTGCAGCATCTGTTTCATCCGTGTTCTATTATTTTTGCCTCTCCGGAATGATTTAAAACGGTTTTTGCTTAAAAGTGGTGACTATAAACGGTTCAGATACTTTCTGAAATGTCAGCATGTGCTTTCCGAGCTGGGTTTATAGAATAAAAGGATTGGTTAACGAAATATAGCAATAGAGATAATTTTACACGGGCCGGTATGGCACAATTAACGCGAGATGAGGTCAAGAAACAGGAAGATTTCGAAAAAGAGATCATTCCTCACCTGGATGCAATGTACAATTTTGCACTGAAACTGACGCAGGATCCGGATAAAGCTGAAGATCTGGTACAGGATACCATTGTAAAAGCATTTCGGTTTTTCGACAGTTATGAAATGGGCACCAATCCCAAAGCCTGGGTCTTCCGGATTTTGAAAAACTCCTTTATCAACGACTACCGGAAAAGATCCAAGCAGCCAAACCAGGTGGATTTTGATGAGGTCTCATCCTTCTACGAGACCATTCGTGCCGAGAGTACCGATACCTCCGATTTGGAAGATTTAATGTACCGGGAGTTGGTGGATGATCATGTTTCCGCTGCATTGGAGGACCTGCCCGAAGACTTCCGAACGGTAGTGTTGCTCTGTGATATTGAAGAATTCACCTATGAGGAAGTGGCCACCATGCTTGATGTGCCGATCGGTACCATCCGATCCCGACTTCACCGCGGAAGAAACCTGCTGAAGGCCCAATTACTTGAATACGCAGAGAAGCGCGGATTTGTCACAGATTAACAATTCTATCTGTTTCTTTTGGACATCTTATAGATGTGGCAAGTCGCAAAAATGCCTCTGAGTTAACATAAAGAGTGTTTTTCCGATGAATATTAGAAAAATATTTTTTTCGGGAACAAATTCATTTTGTGCAAGTTAACAAGGCATTACACACACTCTCAATGTGTAATACTCTCTTGATGAATAGTCTATTGCCGGCACTTGATAGGTGCCGGCATGCTTTTTCTACCTTCCCTCTCGTTGTTACTCCCTTATCCCTTATCCCTTATACCTTTTAAATTACTATATTATTACTACGGTGTATAAAGCCTAAATTTTTGAAAGTAGAATAACCCCAACGACTATTGACTCCATGGCGGAGCTACAGCATTCGACCGGGCATAGGCGATAAGTTGACCCAGGTGTTCTGCGGCGTGATCACCCAAAACAAAGACAGCCTGTCTTTTGGTAACCTCATTTCCGAAGAAATCTATTTTTGTCTCAAAGTCTGCCGCACTCATATTTTGGATGCCACTTTTGACATAGGCAACCGACTCCTCAAGAGTGGCTATGGCTTCGTCCTTATTCATTCCGGACTGTTCCAGTGTGCGCGGGTCAACACCCTCTGGAGATTCAAACCCAAGCATGGATCCGAAATAATAGTTTCCGCTGGCCACGTGTAATATCGCTTCCCTTACTGAGCGTATACCCTCGGCCGGGCGCCAGTCGTAAGTATCCATGGGAATTGCTCCGGCCAGCTGAACCATTTTGCCGGTAGTGGTTTGGTAAACATTTAAAAAGTCGGTGACCACGTCTTCGGTACTGGTGTCCTGAGCCTGTACACCGTTAAATGAATAGGCCAGGAGCAACAAAAGAGAAAGCAGGACTGCCCGGCTTATGCCGGCAGAGGTGTGATTAACTTTCTTCATAAGTGTGATTCCTCGTTATTTTGGTTAGGGATTGTATAATGCGTACATCATCAAGAAGAAGTGCAAGGTAGTAATTTTTTTAAAAAGTCTACTGATGAGAAGAGTTACTTTGAATAGAAACAGTCGATTACGGGGAAGGCATCTCATAAAAAAACCCCGCAATCCATTCCGGATCCGGGGCAGTTTAAAAAGCGTTCTGTTACCTGGCGATTATAACGCCGGTGACTGCTTGGGCACTAACTCAGACGGAGGCTGACTTCTCCGTGTTGTTGCTTTCATGCTGTTCAATCAACTCGCTGTAGTCCGGAATCATATCTTCCAGTGAAACATAGAGTGGCTTAATATTTTTTCGGGTTATTGTTTCACCGTACTTCTTTGTTGAATCTTCTATATTTGTGTTCATTGCTAACTTTTATACTGTGGTTGCTGTTACCTTATGCTATCTCTCCGGACGGCAAGGTTTACTTTCGTTATCCTACTCCTATCCTTATATATAATCTACCTGCTAAACTCTGTGATGAATGCGGCTATTGAGAATTACCGGTACCCGCCGGTCAGCTCATATTTTTTGGCTTCTGAAACATCATACCCATCTTCCTTGAGGCTGTCGCGGATGGTACTGTAACGATTGATCAATTGTAAATTACGATCAATCTGATTGGCATGTGATTGCATGTCGGATATTATCTTATCCCACTCCTGCTTTAAAAAAGCTACAGCTTGCTCTTGTTCTGTCATCTCCTATGCACCTAAAATCTATTGTTTGTCTTTCACCCCTTGGAAGGTAGTCAACCTTCCACCGTAGATTGATAACATAGTAGGATTTTATTAGAAAAGATTAAATTAAGAAATATTAATGTGGCATTTTATTTTGATAGGTCTAACAGTTAAGTCTTTACCCTTATTAAAATGTTCAGTGTTTTCAATTAATTCGGTAGGTGTAAACACCCATATTTTAAAATAGGTGTTTCACGTCATCTAAATGAGTGGGATGAGATTTATTTTAGATCATATCATTTACAGACATCCGCTCTGGCAAGGTAATCATTTACCCTGCCCGGGTTTGGGTGTTCCAATCTCAATTTATTGGTCTTATGCCCGGACTCAAATATCTATATCTAACTTGCCTCTGCCTGATTTTGTACAGCTTTATTCCCGAAAGAAATTGAAAAAGAATCTAACAAAATTTATTCCAAGGGAAATATTATGGATAACTTTTCGATTGAGGAGCTGCTCTCCCGGCAGGGAAAGTCATTGAGGAAGGTTCGACACGGAGAGCTTCGAATACGCTCGGGTTGGACTTACAACAAAACTGCAGGTATAACACCTGCAGGATCAGAGAACAGGTTTTACAGCAATGCCTTTTCAATCCACAATGCCCGGATAGTATGCTGGGAGCTAGTTGCAGAACATGAACCGGCACCCGTAAATCGTGATCTTAACTTTGAATTCCGCCTTCATGGAAAAGATGATGCTACCATTGCGAATGCAGTTGCAGACAGCTGGATACCCGCGGGCAGTGACCTCACCGAACAAACTGCTTGCTGGGGATCGGCATATCCCGGCAGCTGGGAAATTGGGAATTATCGCTATAGTATTCATTACAGACCGGATTCAACCAATAAGCAACCGGCTCTTGAGCATAGTATAAGCTTTACAGTGTATTGAAGCTCCCCACTTCTTTAGCCTAATTACTCCCTATAGGCTTCCAGGGCTCCTTCGAGGGTATCATGGTGATCAAATACCTTTAGTATCTGTGATACCATCAGCATACTTTTGATATTTTCGGTAGCAGCACAAATTTTTAAATCTCCGCCCGCATTTCTCATGGTGGTCAAACCTCCAATCAATATTCCGAGCCCGGATGAGTTCATAAATTTCACATTACTGAGATCGACGACGACATTGGTCTTGCCCTCTTCTATCAAATTATGCAAGGTTTCTCTAAAGGTTTCAGCGTCCGGTCCTCCCATCACCTTACCGTTGAGATCTATTACGACGCATCCATATCGTTCATTGACACTATAGTTCATACTTTTACCCCGGATTAATTATGGTTCAGGTGAATTAAAAATTTATGCGTGCTTTAGGATGAACCCGTTTACCTTCTCTAAGCAGAGCGCAACAGCTGTTACGCGCTTTTATCTAAGTTCAGTGAACCGGCCATTCCATTTTTAATAATTCATTTATAATGCAAAACCGCAAGCTCGCCTTATGTTCCTAATCTACAGTTATTTAAGAAAAAAGCTATAAATGAGGATATAAATTATTAAGCATTGTAAAAAAATACTATCCTCGCAGATTGATATTCCGGACATGGGAAGATCTGCATAGACATTCAGCAATTTTTTAGCTGTCAATTTCTTCATTGATACCTCTAAATTGTATTTAACCATTTATTTGAAGATTATTCTCGTGTGTACGCCATATATGCAGATGGATAGCAGTATTCATATCAGCGAGTAGGATGAAGGTCCTTACACCCATGCCCATAACAGGTTCAAAAGAGAAGAATGATTGACAAAACCGTAAAGCATTACACCATTAGCGAGAAGCTTGGAGAAGGGGGTATGGGTGTGGTATATAAGGCGCATGATACCAAGCTCGATCGTACGGTTGCCCTTAAATTCCTGCCTCCTGAACTCTCTGCCTCAGAAGAGAGTAACAGGCGTTTTTTAAATGAAGCAAAAGCGGCTTCGGCTCTGCATCACAACAATACCTGCACTATTTTTGAAATTGATGAAACGGAAGAGGGTCAGCTCTACATCGTCATGCCTGCCTACGACGGGAAACCACTGGATGTACTTATCGAAGAAGAGGGACCTTTACCCATTGAAAGAGCTTTAGATATTGCTATTCAGATAGGGGAAGGATTAAAAGCGGCCCACGAACAAGGCATCATCCACCGGGACATCAAAAGCGGGAATATTCAGATCACCGGGGACGGCCAGGCTGTCATCATGGATTTTGGTCTCGCGCGTAGGAGAGATATTTCCAAACTGACACAAACGGGTCAGACCCCGGGAACCGTCCCATATATGTCGCCGGAGCAGGCAACGGGTGAAGATGTTGACCGGCAAACGGACATTTGGTCCTTAGGCGTGGTTTTATATGAAATGCTGTCCGGGAAAAGTCCCTTTCCCAGCGAGTATGCCCAGGCGATCATCTATTCCATTCTCAATGAAGATCCTGAGCCTCTGAATGAGCTGAATCAGGATATTCCAAGGGAACTGGCGAATGTGGTTCAAAAAGCGATGGCAAAAGAGAAAGCGGAGAGGTATCAATCGGCAGGCGAACTGATAAAAGACCTCAAAGCGATAAGAGACAGAGGGAAGACCGCCGGCAGCCAGGCTGTTGATACTCAAAACTCAAATGAGAAAACGGGATTCTTCACACCTGCTAAGACAGGAGTTCTGTTACTAGCGATAACAGGTTTGTTGATTGCAGGATACTTCTTCTACAGTCAAGGTGAGACATCCGAGGTAGTGGAGCCGAGAATTGCCGTTTTGCCCTTTGAAACACTGGGAAGTAATCAAAGCAGCACCTTTACCATGGGTATTCACGGTGGACTGTTGACCCGCCTTTCCAATATTTCCGGACTCAAGGTCACCTCCCGAACCTCCACCCTTCAATACCGCGAAAATCTAAAGCCGATACCTGAAATTGCAGAAGAACTGAATGTAGACTGGATAGTGCGCGGAGAAGTACAGGAAACCTCCGACAGGGTTCAGGTGGATGCTCGTCTGGTGTATGCTCCCGAAGATCGACAGGTTTGGGCCAACAACTACCAAAGGGTGCTGTCTGCAAATAACCTGTTTGAAATACAGAGTGAACTGGCCCTTGAGATAACAGGCGAACTGGAGACGCGTCTTTCTGCGGATGAAAAGAGCCGCGTGGAACGGAAACCAACCGAAAACCTGAATGCCCTTAGACTTTTTATAGAAGGTATGGGCTTGCTGGAACAGCGTACACCTGATGCGGTACTTGCATCCGTTGATTATTTCATGAAGGCCATCGAAGAAGATCCCGAATATGCACCCGCCTGGGCCGTGCTGGGTGAAGCTTTGATTTATATCGATTTTTACAAATACGATACAATGGATAATTATAGCGTTACGCCTCGAGAAGCCACAGACAGAGCCCTTAGTTTGAATCCTGATCTGGCGGAGGCTCATGCCTCTCAGGGCATACTCTTTTATACTCAGAAAAGGGGGACTCAGGCCGTTGAAGAACTCGAGCGAGCCATAGAGCTTCAGCCCAGTCTGGAGACGGCACAGAACTGGCTTGGCTTTGTCTATCTCCTTGTAGGAGAACCCGAAGAAGCCATTATTCATGCCAAGCGAGCTATTGAGCTTAACCCTTTAGCCCCGGCAAGCCATCTCTATCCTTCGCTAAGCTACCTGGCTTTGGGCAATGAAGCAGAAGCATTGCGCGAGGTTCGTCGAGCCAAAGAAATTCAGCCCGAATGGGGAGAGATATATGCTTTTGAAGGGGTGATGCTCTACCATAACCAACGCTATGAGGAGGCGCTGGAAGCCCTGGCTAGAGCTGATAGCCTCATCGGAAGAGAAGCCCAGTCTGTCTGGCTACCGGACGTAGCTACAATAACAGCGCTCACGAGGCGGGCTCTTGGCCAAGAGATGAACAGTGGAGGTGTTTCCGGGGAGGAGGCATCAGGAATTAATCCATTCTGGATAGGAATTCAACAAGCTGCTAGAAATGACAGGGAGGCAGCCTTGGCTTCCTTTAATGAGATCGAACAGTTCAGCATGTGGCCCAATCTTTCACTTAGGTATTACTTCCCTGACATACTTGGACCGCTACGTTCGGACGAACAATATAGGGAGGTGCTGGATCGGATGAACAGGCAATGGGAGTAGAGATTTTATTCAAAATAAAAGGACTTGGCTTCAGCCAAGTCCCTCGTTTTATTTACTTTTTAATTTGTACTAAGCGGTTGCAAATTCAAGCTTATCGGGTTGAAAAGCTTCGTCCAGCGGCGTATCAGCCAGATGATTAGTGTAATTGCTTATTGTTTTCAGTGCCACGATGAGATTTACTTCCAGGGCCTGCTGTTTGGTATAGCCTGCCTCCAGGAAGCTTTCCAGATCATTTTCGCTGATAAATCCTCTTTCTGCTACTACTTTTCTCACAAAGCTTACTAAAGTATTGAGCTTGGGATTTACCAGGGTTTCTTCTTTGCGTACTGACTCAACTACCGATTCATCAACATTCAGCTGATTCTTTAAGATGGTTGAGTGTACAGCAGTGCAATAGTGGCACTTGTTTTCTACACTTACTGCAAGGATAGCCAGCTGTTGTTCAATCTCGCTGAAACTGGTCTTGCCTACAATATCGTTTAACTGTAGGTAGCCTTCAAGGAGTGCAGGTGACTCGGCAAACTCTCCAAGTAGGTTTGGCAAAAATCCAAACTTATCCTTGGCTGCATCCAGCAGAGGTTTTGATTCTTCAGGTGCATTTTCGGTTGTATAAATTGTGAAGTTCATAATACGATTCGTTATTTAATTAGGTATAGTGATAGTATTGAAGTAAGATTCTGTTACTGATTCGTAGAAGGTTGTTTCATCGGTGTTATTTTAGACTGTATTTCGCTATTAACTATAAATATTAGCGGCAGTGCAAAAGCAAAGTGGCGTAATAAAGTTACTACCGGTGTCATTGGTGACTGATTTATGCCAGCTACACCGGCTCCAAGTAAGGGTAGCATAAATAGCCAGACCAATGCTATTGTTTCAGCGGTAACAAAAATGAAAGGCCGTAGCCAATACGGTCCCCACAGGTGAGGTGCTATAGCGGAATAGAGAATGGCAAGAAGCACCCCGTTGCCATAATGGCCGAATATTCCGTAAACAAATCCTAATCCTGTTTTCTGCCCCAATAGACCGGGAATGTCCCACCATTGACCTGTGAAAAGTAAGCCAACGATATCGAATAATAATGTTCCAATAACTCCTGCCAGAATTGCCTTTTTCCAGTTTAGTTTTTTCATAGCATGTATAAGGTTTGTTGAAATTTCATCTTCAAACCTAAAATGTGGAGTCTGTGGCGGAATGAGAATGACAACTATTCCCTAATAGTTGTCAATTTTTCCTTTTCAATGCTGCTAGTTCTTTTTTCTACGGTACTGAGAAGGGGAAATACCGGTTTCTTTCTTGAAAAAGCGGCTGAAATGAGACTGATCCCGGAAACCAAGATCGAATGCTATTTCTTTTGCCAGTTTATCGGTTTTCAGGAGTTGACGCTTACCTTCCATGGCAATTCGATGGTGAATAACTTCGAGTGGTGACCGGTGCCCTGCTGAGGCAAATACATTGGATAGGGTTTTGGGCGATTTGTGAAGCATTTCGGCATAGCTGCTTACCTGGTGATGTTCCTTGAAGTGCTGTTCAACCAGGATATTGAATTGTCGAATCAATTCTGTACTACTATTATCCAGTTCATCTGGAAAATGCTGTTGGCGTGCAAGACGAGTACTTTTGATAATCAGCCGCTTGAGCAACATTCGCAGCATCTCTCCCTGTATCTTGTCTTTGGTATCCAATTCATCGATAAATACGCGGAAAATGGTTTCAAATTTCGGAACCTCCTCCTCATCGATACCTAGTATTGGCAGTTCTGATGACCCCCAGAAAAGCAGACCCTCGCATGAGACTTCATCATCATTTTCATGTATACAATAAAACTCTCTATTGAATTGTAGCAAATAATAACGAGCTGATGGATTTGGGAACTCGGGCTTCTGCAGAGGGGTAAGGCAGATTAGATCATTTTTTTGCAATGTGATATTCAGTGACTCCATTTCAATACGGAAAGAATCGCCCCGGTTCCAAAGTATTTTGAAATAGTCATGAGAATTACGGTTTCTAAGCTCGTCGATATTATCAGCTAGTATCAGGCTACTGCCAAGTTCCGGCTCATGAAATGACTTTTTCATAACGGTTTAATGTGTAAACTCATCTTATTACTAAGGTACAGATACAAAAATATTTATGTATTGGGAATTTTGAGGTTTACTGTTAATTAGTCAATTTGAGGTAGCAATTAGTCCTGTCAACTAAAACTATAATAGATGTTAAATCACGAAATATGAAATCATCAAATGAGTCAAGTAAGGCGGTTTTTATAGCTATTTTTGTTGTCGGTTATTTGTTGTTTGGGTGTACAAATAAAAATGCTTCAGATCTTACAGAACAGGAGATATCATCCTTATCTAACACTATTATGGCCCACAGTGAAGAGGCAAACAGGGCATGGCAAAGTTTGGATGCTGAAGCCTACATGAGTCATTACAGTGAGGAAGCTGACTTTTATTTTCAGGGTTCCTATTACTCTTTTGATGAGTTTGAGGCAATAGTGCACGATTACCTGGGATCCCTGCAAACATCTACTTTAAACATGATCGATCCACATATTGAAGTTCTGGGACCGGAAGGTGCGGTGATCTCTTATAATTATAAAGGACAAAATATCGATACCACCGGAGTAGCAGACAACACCGAAGCTGCTTTTACGGCTGTATACAAAAAGCAGGAAGGTCGATGGCTGATAGTTCAGGCTCATGAGTCAATGGTCCCGGCTGGAAACGACCAATAGGCAGTTCGGTTTATTTTAGCTGTTTTATCTTTTACATTCTAGCACATAAAACAGATAACGTGTTTCAGTTGAATTAGCAATAGAGAGCGAGGAAAGTTATGAGATATGATATTAAAGAACGCTACGACTGCGTGATCATTGAATTTAAGGGGAAGGTAATGGGTGGTCCCGATGCCACGAAGTTCAATGATGACCTGCACGACCTAATTGATGATGGAAAGACCGAAGTCATTGCCGACCTCAGCGGTGTAAGTTTTATGAATTCTTCCGGACTGGGTATTCTCATCGGGGGTTTGACTACCATGCGTAATGCAGGCGGAGATCTGCGCATTGCTGCCGCTAGCGACAAGATCGAGAGCCTGCTGGTGGTGACCAAGCTTATTACGGTATTCGATAACTATCGAACCGTTGAAGAGGCTGTCGAATCCTACCAGGAAGAGCAAGCCGGATAGCGATAGACCGGCAACATGCAGTAAATATTTTCTGCGCGTAATAAGGTCCGGGAAAGTTTCAATGCCTACACATTGCCAGGTGTGTAATGCTATGTTTACCTACTACCGTTTGATAATAAATCTCGGAAAGCTGCCGCTTTTGCCAGGCTTTTCGAGGATCTTGTAATGAGATATGCTCTCGCCAACCATGACAGAACCTCCCTCTTTAATCCGGTTATGTTGTAGCCTTACATGCTGACTATATTACTCAGATACTTTTCCTCTACCTTTTTGTTATGGTAAAATTAGTTTAGATGTTCGTTGCGAAATACGGCGAAACTCATCACGGTACTGGTAATGACCCGGTTTTCAAATTCAATATTCAATCCGCAGGCTGCAACCAGGTCGGTTTTTACGAATGCCCCGCCAAGGCCGCATCCGGTGATGCTCATTTGAAGCGGGCTCTCCTTCTTCCGGTCAAACCTTCCTCCCTCTACCAGGTAGGTATCGTTCTCAAGAACTCTCAGGCAGTAGGTTGAATTCCGGGTTTTAATCCGTACATGGTCGCCTGCCCGAATGTCGCTCTTATATAAGGCAGGGAGCCCATCAACCTTTTTAATTAAATTGGAGAGTTCCATATTCCAATACGGTTATGTGCTGAATTTTAAATGATGTAGTAAAAGATCCCTTGTTAGCAAAGGTATAAACAATAATATACAGAAGCTATATTTCCTTGTTTCATAATTAGGTGAATCTTTTACCGGTGACCAGAGTGAACTTACTGACATCAATATCACGGGAGCTGACCGCCACGGTTGCTTTTTCCTGTTTTTCCAGAGCCATCTTCCACTGATAGAGTTCGTCGAGGGTATGTTGAATTTTTTCGAGTAGAGATTGAAACTTTCCCAGTTTTTCGTACTGCCTCACTGATTGCAGGTCATCCCAAATTGTAAATGAGAGTATCTCATCGCCGTCTTCAGTGTTATCGATTAAAAACGAGTAACGGCACCCAGATACTTTTTTCAATTCAGGTTGAATTTCATGATAATATATTCGCTTGAAGTCTTTTTCCTTTCCGGGGACCAGGTTGAGAGAGAGCACCCTAAGGTAATTTCTGCTGATATCAATCTCTTCGGAAATAGATTTGTCATCGAGGTTGTTCAGATTATAGCTTTTTATCCTCGGTTCCTGTTTTACCCGTTCATAATTGAGAATATGCTCTTTAGAAAGCTGAATTTTCCATTCGGAGCTCTCTTCTATGTAAGGATTTACGAGGTCTAGATTTTTTTGAAATGTGCCGGAATCAACATATTTCTGAGCATTTTTTTTGCTCTGCCAAAGGGTCAGTGAGACCAGTTGCTCCGACTTTGAGAGGCTTTGCAGCAGTCCGGCGAACAGGCAGCCGGTTGTATCCTCTAAAACCGGAATAATTTTATCCCTGTAAGTTACTTTAAAATCATTCAGGAGTTCCGGTGCTATTTTGGCTTCAACCAATCGCATTACCATAATCGGGAAGATTTAGGGATTCCGTGAAAGAACTACCATGGTCATATCATCAAAGGGTTCCTGGTTTGCATTATGTTCTAGACTTGCATCAAAGATATTGTTCATAAGCTCATTACCGCTCTTATCTTTTTCATTCATCAAAAGTCTTTGCAGTTTTTCCTCACCGAACCGATCATCCTGTTCATTACGGCTGTCAATGATTCCATCGGAAAATATGACCAGTTTTTCGCCGTGATTGAGTGTGACCGTATATTCTTCGTACTCTTGGTTATCCATCACTCCCAGGGGCAGACCGCCACTCTTCAAGCGGGAAAAACCATCATCAGGGTGCAGCACGAAAGGGTACTCGTGTCCCCCGCTAGAATAGCGGAAGGTGTGAGAGGAGGTATCCAGAATTCCCAGGAAAAAGGTTACAAACTTTTCGGCATCGGTACTTTGGAAAAACTGCCGGTTGGCATTTTTTAGCAGATCTGCAGGCGAAGGCTGATAGAGCACTTGTCCCCGCAGCATGGCCTGCAGATTCGACATCAATAGGGATGCGGGCATTCCTTTTCCGCTCACGTCACCCAAACAGATGACCCATTTTTGGTCATCCAGTGGGAAAAAGTCATAGTAGTCCCCTCCTACCGAACGGGCGGTTATATTTCGACCACAGAGCTCGTAACCTTCAACTTGAGGTTCTTCATCAGGCAGCAGCTTTTGCTGTATTTTTGCTGCAAGCTCCACCTCATGTCGCATCTTTTTTAAAGCCTCTTCCTCCTCATGAAGACGTGCATTTTCGAGTACCTGCGCCGACTGGGTAGCGATGATAGAAAGCAAACGCCGGTCCTGATCGGTAAATGCTTCTCCTTCACTTTTATTGTAGATGGTTAGAATGCCGATCAGTTTGGACCGGATCATCAGCGGTGCCGACAGCAGGGAGTGGATCGATTCTTCCCACTCGACATTTTGAAAACGGCTATCCTCTTTAGGGTCATTTACGGTGAGCGGTTTTTTGTTGATCTGCATCCAACCTAGCAGATTACGATTGAGATGCACGGCAGAGTGCGATTTGGAGCTGACCATGCTTCTGACGAGTGTTTTGGCTGTATCCTGTCTGTCCTCGTCAACCAGCGTAATGTCGCCTTGCTCCGCTCCGATCGATCGTATCGATCGGCCAATAATTGTACGCATAATCTCGTTGCTGTCCACGCTGCCGCCGATGTCGAGGGCAAGCTCATTCAGCGTAGACAGTTCATCAACCGCTCTCCGGAGCCGGTCATTCTTATCGGTAAGTTGCTTTATCTCTTTTTTGAGCTCCTCAACTTTATCCCTTTGTGATATATCTGACATCATTGAACTCTCCTTTACATCAAGTTCCCATGATATATTGCCAATTGAGGGAGACACCTAGCTCTCCCCATTTACTCTCTTGTGAGTAGTTGAAACGTTTTAAAAAATATGACCATATCCAAAAAACCTAAGGTGAAACTGCATTCTAATCTTTATTACTTACTCTCCGACTCCTCGGGCAGACTGCCGTCGGGATTTAGATTCCAAGCCTTATTCGCTCTTTGAATGAGCTTCTCGTAGCGGGGGTCACTCTTTAGTGGAGTCAAATCATACATAATTCCATACCTGAACTCTATACTGGGTCCAAATCTGCGCCACTCCTCTTTACTGAGTTGCTCGTAGGCATTAAAGGCACTCTCAATCTCGCCAAGAGCTGCATAAGCCTGTCCTAGCATAGCAGGAAATACTTCTGCGGTCCGGAGTTCATCTAAATATTTTCGGGCACTTACCGTATCGCCTTGTGCTGCCAAGATACTAACCATATATGCATTGAACCAACCGCCCCAACCGGTATACGAACCAAGCTGTTTAATTTGCCTTCGAGTGATCTGGGCTGCCTGTTCATATCTGTCCAGATTCTTTAAGGCACGAACCTCGCCGGCTATAGCGGAAATCTCTTCCAGTCCGAGTTGCTGCTGGCGGCGAGCTTCTTCAAGGCTTTTTTCTGCCATACCGGCCGCTAAGTATGCGTCATAAAGCCCGTGACGGGCTCTTGCATGCTGTGGATTTAACTCTACTGCCAAGTTAAGATGTTCAATCGCTTGTTCATGCCTACCGGTATTAAGATAGAAAACTCCTATCCTGTGGTGGGCTTCCCAGTAACTGGGTTTAAGCTCAATAGCTTTCTTCAACCGGCGTACAGCTTGTGGGCCATTACCATTCTTTAGGTGAAAAATTCCCATTGAGGTATGTGCCTCTGCAAGTTCAGGGTTCAGCTTCAAAGCCTGTCGAGCCGCCTCCACCTGACTTATTTCAGGTGTTTGTGCGGTATCAGGCCAGTAAGAGGGATTATAATACATTGTTGCATCTGCCAATCCTGACCAGCCAAAAGCAAAACTTGAGTCTTCTTCGACCGCTTGCTGAAAAAGATGCAGGGCTTCTACTGCCGGTTCAATATCGCTATAATTTATTTCAGCGAGTCTCTTTCTTCCTTTTACATACAGCTCGTATGCATCGAGATTCCTGGTTGGGGTTCCGTCTAGACGCTTTTGCTCACCTTCCGAGAGTTCTGCCTGTAAGGCACGGGTAATCTCTTTGGCAATCTCACTTTGGATGGCAAATAGTTTCTCGGCTGTTAATTCTCGCCGATAGCTGTCAGCCCATTTATTGACATCGGTTTCGGGGTCTATTAGCTGTGCATATACCTGGACCTGGCCACCGGCCTCCTGTACCCGGCCGTCGATAATCCACCGTACCCCCAAGCTTTCGGCTATGGCAGGTGGTGATAGCCGGCCCTTCCTATATTTTTCAACGGATGCGAGTGAAGTCACCTGTAGGTCGCCAACATTCGACAAGCGAGTTAATAAGTCATTATGCAAGCCGCTAGTTATGATGCTGGATTTCTCACCCTCGCCCTGTCTCGAGAATGGCAGTACCGCAACCGATCGGTCTGTAATATTCATACTGCTTTCAATGGGTGAAGGCGAATCCTTCACATACCACAACGCGGTAAGAATCAGCAAGACAATAAAAATTGTGGTACCAACTAAAAGTCCGCGTCTGCCGTATACGATCTTCCCTAAATTCATATTCGGGAAAGTAAAACTAACAGTAGTAGAATTGCTATTTTCTTCATTCCTCTGTGGGGAATGAACGGAGTTTGTTTCTTCATCTGCTGTACTTTTAATGGAAGCAGGAATTTTGATATTTTTTTTCAAATTCTCCAGGTTTTTTCTGAGGTCAAGGGCACTCCCAAAACGCTTCTGGGGATCCTTTGACAGTGCTTTGCCTAAAAACTGCCCCAGTTTGTCCGGGGCCTCCGGCAAGTAATTCTCAACAGGAATAGGCTCTTCATTGACTATGGCATACGTCATTGCCGCCTGGTGTTCTCCCCGGAAAGGTTTTTGGCCTGTCAGCATCTCGTAGAAGACAATACCCAGAGAAAAAAGGTCTGACCGGTGATCAACC
>NZ_JAALLT010000005.1 GCF_011059145.1 Halalkalibaculum roseum
CTGAAATGTCTCTTTTGCCATAATACTGGTAGTTAATGTTTTATTAAGCTCTGGATTCTAATATTTCTTTTTCCACGTTGTCGGGTACAGCAGCATACTCGGCAAATTCCATAGAGTATACAGCACGACCCTGAGTGATAGAACGGAGATCGGTTGAGTAACCGAACATTTCTGACAATGGAACCTTGCAAGTAACAACAGAACCTTCATTGTTGTTATCCATTTTACCTATGATACCGCGGCGTCCGTTCAGGTCACCGATTACATCACCCATGTATTCTTCCGGGGTGATTATTTCTACATCCATGATTGGCTCCAGGATGGTTGGTTTTGCTTTTTGGGCTGATCGCCGGAAAGCAAGCTTTGCACACAATTCGAAACTGAACGCATCAGAGTCAACATCGTGGTACGATCCGTCAAAGAGTCGCACACCGATATTCTGTGCAGGATAGTCAGCCTGGATACCGCCTTTCATAGCTTCACGGAATCCTTTTTCAACTGACGGTATGTATTCACGAGGTATATTTCCGCCTACAATTTCGTCAATAAATTTAAAGCCTTGAGTTACGGTAACTTTCTTGTCATCATCCTCATACTCTGAGAAATGATCGATAGGTCCGATTTCAAATTCCATATCGGCAAATTTACCGCGTCCACCGGTTTGCTTCTTGTAGGTTTCGCGATGTTCAACAACACCCTGAATGGTTTCACGGTAGGATACCTGCGGACGTCCTACATTGGCTTCAACTTTAAATTCTCTCTTCAGGCGATCGACAATAATTTCCAGATGAAGTTCGCCCATACCGGCGATGGTTGTCTGGCCTGTCTCTTCGTCGGTTTCAACCTGAAAAGTCGGATCTTCTTCTGCCAACTTGATAAGTCCAGTAGTAAGTTTTTCAGCATCTGCCTTTGATTTGGGCTCAACAGCCAGCTTGATTACCGGCTCAGGGAAAGTAATTTCCTCAAGCAAGATTGGTTCATCAATATCACAAAAGGTATCTCCGGTTCTAACTTCCTTAACACCAACTGCTGCTGCGATATCACCGGCTCGAACTACATCAAGGTCCTTCTTATCATTTGCGTGCATCTCGAGGATACGTCCGACGCGTTCTTTCTTGCCAGTCGTTGAGTTAAAGATATAAGATCCTTTCTCGAGTTCTCCCGAATACACGCGGAAGAAGGTCAGCTTACCCACATAAGGGTCAGACATAATTTTAAAAGCAAGTGCAGAGAATGGCTCTTGCACACTTGGCTTACGTTCCATCTTAACATCATGATCCTCAGGATCCTTACCGGTGATGGCAGGAATATCATAAGGACTCGGCATGTACTTGATTACCTTGTCAAGCAGTGTTTGAACACCTTTATTCTTCAAGGCAGATCCGCACATTACCGGAGTAATAGAACGGTTCAGTGTAGCTTCACGAATGGCATCTTCAATCTCTTCTTCTGTAATCTCTTCATCCATAAGATACTTTTCCATCAGCGTATCGTTATGGTCGGCAATATTTTCGAGCATAATCTTTCTGTACTCGTCAGCCTTATCCTGAAGTTCTTCCGGAATGTCGATTTCTTCGAATTCCATACCAAGTGACTGGTCATCCCAGATGATCCCGCGCATATTAATAAGGTCTACAACCCCGCGGAAATTCTCTTCAGAACCGATTGGAATCTGGATAGGTATTGGATTTGCACCGAGCTTGTCCTTCATCTGCTTAATTACATTGAAGAAGTCTGCACCGGTACGGTCCATTTTATTTACAAAAGCCATGCGAGGCACGTTGTACTTGTTCGCCTGGCGCCAAACCGTTTCCGATTGAGGCTGAACGGCTCCTACCGAACAGAACACACCGATCGCACCGTCAAGAACACGAAGTGAACGCTCTACCTCAACGGTAAAGTCAACGTGTCCCGGTGTATCAATTATGTTGATACGGTGATTTTTCCAGATACAGTGAGTAGCAGCGGAGGTAATAGTAATACCGCGTTCTTTCTCCTGTTCCATCCAGTCCATGGTTGCGGCGCCGTCATGCACCTCTCCCATTCGGTGAGTAATACCGGTGTAAAAAAGGATTCGCTCCGTAACCGTTGTCTTACCGGCATCGATGTGAGCCATGATACCGATATTACGGGTACGCTTAATCCTGTCTATAATTTTCGGGTCTGTTTTTGTAGTAGCTTCAGCCATTATTCTAAACTATGTCGTATATAAATCGTTATTAAAATCTAAAGTGAGCAAACGCCTTGTTTGCTTCAGCCATGCGGTGAACTTCATCTTTCTTTCTAACCGCACCGCCTTCGTTATTGGATGCATCCATCAATTCCCTGGAAAGTCTTCGGGCCATTGACTTGTCGTTTCTGCTGGAAGATGCCTTAATGATCCAGCGCATGCCCAGTGCCGTGCTTCTGTCAGGCCTAACTTCAACGGGCACCTGATAAGTAGAGCCGCCGACTCGTCGTGAACGAACCTCTACTACCGGAGAAACATTACTCATGGCGTTTTTGAAAACTTCCATGCCGTCTTCACCGGTCTTCTCTTCAATAATTTCAAATGCTTGATACAATATCTTTCTTGCAACGTTTTTCTTTCCGTCTCTCATCAGGTTGTTCACGAAACGGGTAACCAGCTTATCCCCAAATACGGGATCCGGTTGTACATCACGTTTATCTGCTGTTTTTCTTCTCATATTCTTGTCAGTTTATTTCCTACTGATAACGTTATCTTATTACTTAGGCTTCTTGGTACCGTAAAGGCTACGACCTTGCTTACGATCGTCAACGCCTGCCGTATCAAGAGTTCCACGTACAATATGGTAACGAACACCGGGCAAGTCTTTGACACGACCGCCACGAATCAATACGATACTGTGTTCCTGAAGATTGTGACCTTCACCGGGGATGTAAGCAGTAACTTCCATTCCGTTAGTCAGACGAACACGAGCAACCTTACGCAATGCGGAGTTCGGCTTCTTTGGAGTTGTGGTGTAAACACGGACGCAAACGCCACGCTTCTGTGGGCATCCTTCCAAAGCAGGAGCAGTTGTTTTGCTCTTCTTACTTTTTCTACCTTTTCTAATAAGTTGTTGTATTGTAGGCACGATTTTAACGCTTAATTGATTTTTCGGTCGAACAAGAGTTGCCAATGATAAGGAATTTACACCCAAAATGGCAAGAAGAATTGACTAAATATTTTCACTTTTTTCCCTTATTGTTGAGTTCTGCGTAATTCACCTGCAAATACCTCTATAAGTACCGTATTATTAAGATAAACTTATATATATCAATATATCAATTTGAAATTAATTGACCTTTCAGACCTTAGCACCAAAAGACTGAATGCCCTGGCGGAGGCCGGAATTGAGAGCGTGGGTGACCTGCTCAATTTCTTCCCAAGACGGTATTTAGACCGTACTACCGTTAGTCCTATCGACCGGCTCACCGGGCGGGGTGAAGAGGTAACCGTGGTGGGACGTGTGAAGGATATCCATGAGGCCGGTTACCGCAGAAAGAAACGTCTCGAAGTCATTATCCAGGATGAGACAGGTACCATGAAAGGAGTATGGTTTAAGGGAGTTTCCTATTTCAAGAAAACTTTCAAAGAAGATGAGATTGTGGCTTTCTTCGGAAAGGCAAAACGGTACGGACGCTCCATATCCATCGCTCATCCCGATGTGGATAAAGTGGGCGACCCCAGTGACCTGCAGGACCTCACCCGAATTGTACCCGTTTATCCGGGCAACAAGCAGTTTTCGAAAACTTATATCACCAGTAAACTTATTCACCAGTGGGTTAGCACGGTACTTAAACATGTACAGCCACCTGAATTTATCCCAAAAGAGATTTTAAAGGAGCAGGACCTGCCCGGAAGGAAGGAGGCCTACCGGATGATTCACCTGCCGGAATCACGGAATGAATACCTCAAAGCAAGGGAGCGATTTAAGTTTGAAGAGTTTTTCCTTTTTGAACTCAGCATAGCTAAAGTTAAGCACCGAATCGTTGAGCGCGCCAGCGGACATGTATTTAGCAATTTGGATAACTACACGAAACGTTTTTTCAACGAGCACCTGCCTTTTGAGTTAACCGAGGGGCAGAAGCAGGCATTGTCCGACATCAAGCAGGATGTTCGGTCCGGCCAGCAGATGAACCGGCTGCTTCAGGGTGATGTAGGTTCGGGTAAGACCATAGTAGCCATAGGTGCCATCCTCATGGCTTTGGATAACGGCTTCCAGGCTGCATTTATGGCACCCACTGAAATTTTGGCCGAACAGCACTATCGCACACTCATTGAATTACTGGAACCCCTGGATATTACCATCCGGCTACTGGTGGGGAATCAAAAAAATGCTCTGCGCACCGACATTTTAACCGATATCGAGGGCGGAAACTGCCAGGTAGTGGTTGGAACCCATGCCGTAATTCAAGATCAAGTCAACTTCCACAATCTGGGACTTGCGGTGATTGACGAGCAGCATCGTTTTGGAGTAAAGCAGCGCGCCGAGATGCTAGATAAAGGGTCCCATCCACATGTGCTGGTAATGTCGGCCACCCCTATTCCACGATCACTGGCCATGACGGTTTACAGTGATCTGGATATTTCTGTCATTAAAGGACTCCCCGGAGGAAGAAAGCCGGTCAAGACAGCAGTGCGTCCGGAGAAAAAACAGGACGATATATATGACTTTGTAGAAAAGAATTTGAAAGAAGGCGGACAGGCCTATGTAGTCTACCCGCTGGTGGAAGAGTCTGAAGCAGTGGATTTGAAAGATGCTACGGCCGGCTATGAAAAACTCAAAAAGCAATTTCCAAATTTCAATGTCGGGCTGCTTCATGGCAGGATGAAGTCTGAAGAAAAAGATACCGTGATGAAGCAGTTTATTGATAATGAAATCCAAGTGCTGGTCTCCACCACCGTTATAGAAGTAGGCGTTGACGTCCCCAATGCCAATATCATGATCGTGGAACACGCCGAGCGGTTCGGTCTCTCCCAGCTACACCAGCTACGGGGACGTATCGGGCGAGGTACCCGGCAAAGTTATTGTATTCTTATATATGGTCAGAAAGTTAGCACCGAAGCCCGCTTCCGGCTCAGTAAAATGGCCGAGACCACCGACGGCTTCAAAATTGCGGAAGCTGATCTGAAACTCCGAGGGCCCGGCGACTTCCTGGGGACCAAGCAGAGCGGGCTCCCTGAATTTAAGATTGCGGACATCATCGAAGACCAGTGGATACTGGCCCAAGCCAAGTCAGCCGCCTGGGATCTTATTAAAGATGACCCTGACCTTCAACGAAATGAACATCAGGAGTTGAAAAAAGTATTCACCCCCTATTATAAAGAAAGAGCGAAGTTTTATGGGATGGGGTAGGAGAATTGAGGGATTGAGGGACTGATTTACTGAGGAATAGGGGGATAAGGTATAAGGTATAAGGTAAAAGGATTATTAATAGTAGCTATCTATTTGTTCATCGCTCTGCGGTTGATGGGGACGCGGGCGCTCTGTGTCCATTTTATTAATTAACCAAGTTCAAGTAGTTGAAACTAAAAAATAGACAGCAGGCAAATAGTTAGTTGCTAACAACTAATTTAACGACATATGGAAAACTATTTCATTGAATATCCGGTTGGTGCCTTTCATTTCGCCTTTGCAATTATTGCACTACTATCCGGCACAAGTGTTCTGAGTTTTAAGAAAGGAACTTCTTTGCACAAAAAGATCGGATATGTTTATGCCCTTAGCATGTTACTGTTAAATGTTTCCGCGCTGATGATTTACAGGCTTTTCGATGGCTTTGGAATATTTCACTATGCTGCCATATTAAGTTTGGCAACAGTCATTGGCGGAATGGTACCGGCTTTACTAAGAAGACCAATAAAATCATGGTTTTACCTTCATTTCAGTTTAATGTATTGGTCCGTGATGGGCTTATATGCTGCTTTTGCTTCAGAGATACTTACCAGGGTACCCGAAACCCCCTTCTTTGGGATGGTAGGAATTGCAAGCGGAATCATAATGTTGGCGGCAGGACTTTACTTTTATAAAGCAAAGCAACGTTGGAAGAAACACCTGAGCTAAAATTACTATAAAATTGTTTCAATGATTTCCGCAAATAACAATGCGATCAGGTATAGTAAGGATAAGACGATTATTACGGACAAGATACCGATACTCCATACAATAACTTTGCTTTGTCGTTCTGTTTCTTCCGGATAATGCTCCAGGTCCTCCAGCAGGCGGGCATTTTTCAGATTGGCTTTCCAACCCACATCAAAGATTTCTCCCATAACCGGTATTGATCCGATGATAATATCCATCAAGATATTTAAGAGCATGCGTAGGATTATCGTGACTCTTGCTCCCAATATAACGGCATGAACCAGGAAATAGAGAGAAGCAACTCCGCCTAGCCAGTCGCCGATGCCGGGGATGAGTCCAATGATGGGATCGATACCAAAGGATATCTTTGTGCCAGGAATGGTAAACCTACTGTCCAGAAGTTCGGCAAATTGCTTTTGTTTGGATTTGGGTTTATTCTGGGACATATGCCTCATGATTAGATCTGTTCACTGAGGAGCATAATCTAAAAGTATCTCTAATTCAACACATCTTGATTCCGGATCTCGAACATCTTCGGGGCAGGCATGATGGGTCTTTGGTGTACGTTTTTTAGAAATTGCTCTATCATCCATCCCCCTAATCCTCGCCCTGAACGGGCGCAGATTAACCCCCTTGGAAGGGGGACTTTTAGTTACGCGAATTCTTTCTGCTTCTCGGCACGTTTGCGTTCGTTAGGATCGAGATACATTTTGCGAATACGAAGGCTTTGAGGCGTTACTTCCAGCAATTCATCTTTATCTATAAACTCGATATGCTGTTCTAGGCTCATATCTTTGGCCGGATCAATTTTTACAGAGTCCGCGGTTTGGGTTGCCCGATGGTTGGTAAGATTCTTTTTCTTCACCACGTTGACGACCATATCGTCGCTGCGGTTATTGATTCCAACAACCTGTCCCATGTACACTTTCTCCCCGGGCTTTACAAAGAAGGTTCCCCGATCCTGAAGCCCTTCCAGGGCATAACTGGTAACTTCCCCTTTTTCCAGCGCTATGAGTGCTCCACGATTTCTACCCGGAATCTCGCCCGCAAAAGGCTCGTAACGATCAAACTGCTGGTGCATGATTCCGGTGCCGCGTGTTTCCGTGAGCATTTCGCTACGAAAACCGATGAGTCCGCGAGAAGGTACTTTAAACACCAATCGATTATTGTCTCCCTCCTGTGTCATTGAAGTCATGATTCCCTTACGCTGCTGCAGGTTGTCAATCACACGGTTGCTATAGTCCTGGTGCACGTCCACAACTACTTCTTCATAAGGTTCGTGTATCTCTCCGTCAATCTCGCGATAGAGTACCTCCGGACGGGATACGGCAAACTCAAATCCTTCGCGCCGCATGGTTTCAATTAAAATGGCCAGCTGCAGCTCTCCGCGACCGGATACCTTATACACGTCCGGGCTCTCAGTCGGTTCTACCTCTATCGCTACATTCGTGCGGATCTCCTTCATGAGGCGATCTTTAATCTGGTTGGAAGTGACATAGTCACCTTCGAGTCCGGCAAAGGGTGAGTTGTTGACTCTGAAATACATAGCCATGGTTGGCTTGTCGATATCATAATATTCGAGAGCCGTCATGTCGGAGGTGGCTGTTAGCGTATCGCCGATATCCACATTTTCGTACCCGGCAAGGGCGAAAATATCTCCCGCTCCGGCCTGTTCCACAGGCTCGCGCTGAAGACCGTTAAAGGTAAATAGCTTGGTTGCCCGCGCTTTTTCTTTCACCTCTCCTTTTCGATTTAACAGTGCAATTTCCTGGTTTGTTTTAATAGTACCCTGCTCTACTCGTCCGATGGCAATACGTCCCACATAGTCATTCCAGTCAATACTGCTAATCAGCATTTTAAAGGGAGCATCGAAATTCTGTTCTGGTGGTGGAATTTTTTCTACGATCGTTTCAAAGAGCGGACTAAGATCTTTCCCCTCATCTTCAAGTTCATGTTTGGCAATTCCGTCGATTCCGATGGCATAGAGAATGGGGAAATCGAGTTGTTCATCAGAGGCATCCAAAGCTACAAAAAGGTCGAAAATTTCATTCAGCACATCATCGGGACGGGCATCCTTACGGTCGATTTTGTTGATCACAACGATCGGCTGGTAACCGAGCTGCAGGGATTTTCTGAGAACAAATTTAGTCTGTGGCAGAGGGCCTTCAGCCGCATCCACCAGAATAATTACCCCGTTGACCATTTTCAGAATACGTTCTACCTCTCCACCGAAATCAGCGTGACCCGGGGTATCCACAATGTTGATTTTGGTATCACCCCATTTAACGGCGGTATTTTTGGAACTTATGGTAATTCCCTTCTCCCGCTCCAGGTCACCGGAATCCATAACGCGGTCCTGCACATTCTGGTTTTCACGGAAGGTTCCGCTTTGCTTGAGCATCTGATCTACGAGTGTAGTTTTCCCGTGATCAACGTGTGCTATGATGGCGATATTTCGAATATCGTTATGCATATTGTGGTATTGTATTGTAAATCTGAAGTTTCTTGTTTGGGCTGCGGATCTGCACAGATGCAATAACCGATTTTATGACAGCCCCGCAAGATAAGGTTTTATCTTGCCAAATCATTATACCTGACCAAAAATAAATCTGTCACTCCAGCTATTCATCCTTTCTTTGACCCTGATGGCATGTTTTGGTATATATAGCAAGGCAAATGGGAGCGTTACTTCACCATGACACCCCGTGAAAGTACTCCTGTTTCTGAACCAAGATTTATCAATTAAACATCCCATCGAATGGATTTGCGTATAAAAGACCAAAGATTTATTGTTTGCGGTGCCAGCAGCGGATTTGGCAGAGCTATTGCCGAACGTCTACTTGCTGAAGGGGCATCCATTATTGCTATTGCACGAAGAGAAGAGAAGCTGGAGGAATTAAAAGAAGGCAATCCCAACAAAGTAGAAATAATTGCCGGCAACTTGCTTCAAGATGAAACCCATAATGATATTGAAGCAGCCATAGGCAATGATGCGATTCATGGAGTGGTGATTAATGCAGGCGGACCACCTGCTTTGACCCCGCTGGAGACGGCCATGTACGACTGGGATAAGGCCTATAAAAAAGTGATGCGCTGGAAGATTGATCTGAGTCTTCGTCTGGTCAGTTATTTCACCAATAATAACTATGGGCGCATGCTCTACATTGAAAGCCAGTCGGTTAAGCAACCGATTCCAAAGCTGGTGCTGAGCAATTCATTTCGTGCAGGCATGGTTGGATTTGCCAAATCCTTGTCGCAGGAAGTTGCCAAAGAGGGAGTTACCGTGAACGTGCTGGCACCCGGCTCTCATGATACTCCTGCCATTGAGCGGGTAATCAAAAAAGAGGAAGAAGACTCTGATATTAATTTCGATGAAATCAAACAAGCTATGGAAGAAAGCATTCCGGTAGGACGGTTTGGCAAAGGAGAAGAGATCGCCTCTCTGGCCGCCTGGCTGCTCTCACCCCGTGCTGCTTACGTTACCGGTCAAACGATAAGTCATGACGGGGGGAGTATTAAAGGGTTATTTGGTTAAGCAATTAGCAATTAGCAATTAGCAATTAGCAATTAGCAATTAGCAATTAGCAATTAGCAATTAGCAAAGGCTGCTGTTTTATGAAGTTTGTTTCAAATTCTATTTTACGATTTTAATTTATTTGAAAATGTGGAAACAAAAAGAAATCTCCCTATCGCCCAAGCCAAGGGGTTATCATATCATTACGGAAGAGATCGTATCGGAAGTACTGGAGATATCAGAGATTGAGACAGGGCTGGCCCATATCTTTATCAAGCATACCAGTGCCAGCCTTACCATTAATGAAAATGCAGATCCCTCGGTGCGGCGGGATTTTAAATCACATTTCAAACGCATGGTGCCGGAAGATACCTCTCTTTATGAGCACACCCTGGAAGGACCCGATGACATGACTTCTCATATCAAGAGTTCGATACTCGGCCATTCTGTTTCTATTCCTATAACAAATGGAAAGCTAAACCTTGGCACCTGGCAGGGAATCTACTTATGCGAGCATCGTAATAACGGTGGGAGGAGAAAGGTGGTTGTCACACTGAACGGCGCAACTTATTCTACCGAAAACTAGAAAAGCCATACTTAATTCAGGTAATTTTCTATCTTTTCTTATTCAAGGGATAAACAGACATGTTTAAATAACAATAAGGGGAATAGGAAAAATGAAACCAATCTATAAGAATTCCTTAGCTTTCGTCATCGGACTTATCGTCGGCGGAATTGTAAATATGGGTCTCATAATGGTGAGCGGATCCGTTATCCCTCCCCCAGAAGGGGTAGATCCTACTGATATGGAAAGCCTCAAACAGAACATGCATCTTTTTAAAGCCAAACACTTTATTTTTCCTTTCCTGGCTCATGCCCTGGGCACTCTAGCAGGTGCTTATCTGGCAGCAAAAATTGCTGACAGTCACCAGATGAAGTTTGCCTTGGGAATCAGTGCTTTCTTTCTGCTCGGGGGTATTACCAATGCATTTTTATTACCGGCCCCGACATGGTTTCTTGTCGTTGATTTGATATTTGCCTACTTACCAATTGGATGGTTAGGAGGAAATCTTGCAGTAACGAATAGTCAAATTTGATAGATAGAACACAGAATACACAGATCAGACAGATTTACAGTCACTAGATTTTTGTTTAAATAATTCTAGCGGCTAAATACCTGTACACGATGTGAACTAAGTGCCTGCAGTGCCTTAGTGGTAAGTAATGCGGAGAGGGAGGGATTCGAACCCTCGATACCCTGTTAAGGGTATACTCCCTTAGCAGGGGAGCGCTTTCGACCGCTCAGCCACCTCTCCAAGGAAGACGCCTAATATAAGTCCGTCAGTATTTGATATCAATGATTAATCGAAAAAAATAACGGGACGCTGAAACGATGGTGATCGAAGGTTTAATGGAGAACTGCGCTTATGGAATGTCACTGTTCAAAGCTATTAACCTATATCCGGTCTATTTTATCTTGGCATACTACTTTTCATCAAGTATATAGATCTGTGAAAGGTTTCTACCTTCTTGGGCATAATCAAGGCCATATCCCAGAACGAATAGTTTGGGTATGACAAAACCAACATAATCCAAGTCTACCTCGTGATGGGTCGCTTCCTTCTTGTGCAGCAAGGTAACCGTGGCTATGGTTTCCGGATTCTTTTTTTGAAGTTTGTCTACCAGATACTTCATGGATAAACCGGTATCGACAATATCTTCCACCAGAATGACATGCCTACCCTCAATATCGGCATCAATATCCTTAAGATCGGTAACCTGTCCGGAAGATACCTTTTCATCGCCATAGCTGCTCAGTTTCAGGAAATCCACCTCGCAAGGCTCCTGTACATGCCGCATAAGATCAGACAAAAAGATATATGCGCCATTTAATACTCCAATAAATATGGGACGCTTCCCTTTATAATCCCGGTTGAGTTGATCACCTAACTCGGCAACTCGGGCATCTAGTTCTTCACGTGTAATATATTCACTAAAGGTCTCCCCGTTGCACTCAACGGTTTTGGGACTATAAAATGACATTCTGAAATTCTATTTAATGATTAGGCATCGATCAGTGGTGTGATCACACTTCACGGATTCGGCGATGGTGCCGGGTGGCCTTCGATTTTCAATTGGCGGAAAGATAATGGCACAAATGGTTTCATCAAAAGAGACAATGACCAGCGCCGAATTTTTTTCTGAGGCACTGACTTTTCGGTTGGTCAGGTGGTCGGATACCTTCTGGTGACCTTCCATACCCAGCGGTTGAAATGCATCTCCCGACTTCCAGTTCCTCAGGGTAAGCGGCCATTCAAGCTTATCGATATCGAGGTACAATGCATTTTCGAAGTCAGGATCCTCGCAGGAACCGATTTCAAAAACCAGGTTATCCAAACTGAAAGGGTGGTTTTCCAGTTCGTCTTGTTTGAGTTCCAGTAATTTGAGAGCATCCGGACGATTATATACAATTTTAAACCGCTCCCTGTCTCGCAAGATCTCATAGTTCTCCGTCAGCTGTATAGCCTTTCCGGTTTGAAGCTCCTGTAATTTGTCAATTTCACTCAGGGCATCCCTGTTCAGTTCTATGCCCGGATGAACCTCTTTCATTTTCTTCAAAATCAATGCCTGTGCCAGTTCCGGTTCGAGTGAGATAAATTGATCTCTGTCCAGACAATCCCTGTCATCAGTGATTTGGTTGGAAATCCAATCCAGGGCCGTAGAAAAGAGTTCAGCCTGTGCGGGGAGTCTTTTCACGTTCTCTTTCCATCCCGGAAAGTGTTGATCGAGGCGTTCGAGCCATTCATTTCTCAAGAAATTCCTGGCAAATTCCGAACTCAAATTACTCTTATCTATTCGATAAGGGATGGCCTGTTGCACACAATATTTCATGATTTCCTCTCTTCCCGTCTCCAGAAGAGGACGAAACAGCTCCCCGTCCCAAATATCCATGGCTGACCAGCTTTCAAGTCCGGAGCCTCTGAACAGTTTCTGAAGGATGGTTTCTACCTGGTCGTCTTCATGATGAGCCAATGCGATACCATCCGCATCATATTCCTCAGCCAATGAACGAAATACCTCGTATCGCACCTTTCGAGCCCACTGCTGAAAATTTTTGTTATCAGCTTCTTCAGGATCTACTTTAACCGAATGGCAGTCGAAGCCCCATTCATAGGCCATCTGTTCTACCAGTTCAGCATCTTTTTCGGACTCCTCTGCCCTTTTCCCGTAGTTGATGTGAGCAACAATGGAATCAACATTCAATTTGTGAAATGTATAAAGTAGAGCCATGGAATCGGGACCACCGCTCACGGCAACGATAAAACGGGGAGCCGATACCTCAATGTAATCCTCCAGGTTTTGCCAAACTCTTTTTTCAATCTGCAATGATGCGGATTTGCTCATAGGAAAATGTCTCGATTTCTCCTTCCGGATTGATAATTGTCATTTGTCCCTTTTCATTGATACCCAAAAGTTTGCCCGGTTTCTCACGAATTTTATCCCCAATTTTAAGTTTTACCCAACGGCCGTACCCTTCAATCTTCTGATTGATCTCTTTTAACTGTGACTGATCGCGCTTATGCCACCGCCCATAACCGTATTCCATACGCGATAACAAACTTGCCAACAGCTCTTCTCGTGAGATCTCTTCTCCGGTTAGGAGCTTCAAGGATCCTGCAATATTCATGAGTTCTTTGGGGAAGTCTTCCTGGTTTACATTCAGTCCGATTCCCACCAGCAGCCGGTCGATCTTATTTCCGCTGAACGTAGATTCCGTCAATAGACCGGCAATTTTTTTATCGCCGACAAAAATATCGTTGGGCCACTTCATATACGGATTTAATCCATACCGGTCCTCTAGTTCATCAATAATAGCCTTGGCACAAACGAGGGTAACAATATGGAAGCGGCCGCTTTCACTTGGTTTAAAAGCTATGGTAAAGGTAAGGTTTTTTCCAGGCTTGGTTTCCCAGCTCTTATTGTACTGTCCCCTTCCTTTTGTTTGCGAATCAACAAGGCAAAGGAGACCGTGACTTATTTCCCTGCCGGGGAGCTTCTTTAGATAGGTGTTGGTCGAATCAAGCTCCTGAAAATAGACCAGGTCATGTCCGAGCCAACGGGTGGTTAATGCCTTCTTAAATGTGTTTACATCGAACAAGCGAATGCCGGTTATTGGTTACTAAGGATCATAATTGAACTTTGATATTCCAAGCGTCTGGCATGAGCTGTTTTATTTATAATTTTAAAAACTCACTACTCCTCGGCCAGACGACTTTTCAAGAGATCAATTTTTGCAATGGGCGTGGGATCTACGTTATTGATGATAGCGAGATAAAAGCTGGTCCAGTCTGCCATTTGAATGAGTGAAAACATCCTGGTCAGCCTGCTCTCCCCCCTAGTCGAAAGAACATGAATAGAGGCAACCTGGTCTTCGATCAGGTCTTTCACGATACGCATGCGCTTGCGGACCCGCTTATCGTCAGCCTTGTCGAAGAGCATGATAACGGAGAGCCTTCCGGTCAGATGCACGACCTGCTCCCATCCCACAATTTCATTATGAGTCATCTCCGGCAGTACATTCCCGTATGAAAGCGTCTTGCTGTTTTCTTCAAACTGGTTTCTCCATCTTTGGTTTACCGGCTTCATTACGGTACTATCGGAATAGACAATAGGAAGCGTGTCCTGTAACTCCCGGGCCAGCGACAGCGCCTCATTATCCGAGATATCAGATAATAATTCTCCCTGCTGACTTAAAAAAAGCTCTGTCTCGGAAAGTGCCTCTTCTCCCTCATCCAAAAACCCCAGGTAGCTGAAAATCCTAAAAAGCGGCACAAAACTGAATCCAAGAGCTGCCCGCGGAGGAATGCCTCCCGGAATCTTGATATAATCGAACTCTTCTTTTGTGGCATTAAGCAGCAGAGTCCCACCCGAGGTAATGGCGATAATCTGAGCACCCTTTTCCCTTGCCTGTTCCAAGGCTGACAAAGTTTCTTCGGTATTTCCGGAAAAACTACAGGCAATAAAAAGGGTATTTTCATCCACCCAGTTGGGTACAGAGTAGTGCCTGATAACTTCTACGGGATGGGGGCAACAGCCAAAGGAATAGGCTTTAATGAGATCCGGACCCATGGCGGAACCGCCCATACCAACGCAACAAATCTTATTGACTTTGTCACTATCAACAGAAAGACTTAGGTCTTCAGTAATTTTCATAGCCTCATCCCACTGGTTGGGAAATCCGGCTATAAGCTCCCACATATTCTGACCATCGACTGATGTAATCTGTTCTCTCGTAAGCTGCATATTGCTTTATCTCTCACTCCAACTTTTAAACAAGTTGTTTACTTCCTGGGTTGTGCCACAGTCTAATACCTTTTCAGCAAGTTGCTTCATCTCATCCAATGACCTGTCAATCAATAGGTGTTTAACACCGGCAAGTTTACCGGGTGCCATACTCAAGTCATTGATCCCCATCCCAAGCATGCAGGCTGCTGAAACAGGATCGGATGCCAACTCTCCACATACCGTAACCTGCTTGTTATAACGTACAGCTGAATCAGCCACCTTGGCAATGAGCTCCCAAACAGCGGGATGGCGCTGATTGTATATATCAGCAATTAACTCATTACCCCTGTCGACCGCCAGTACATATTGGGTCAAATCATTCGTCCCAATGCTTACAAAATCAACCATCTCAGTGAATTTATCAATTTTGAGAGCAACACTTGGCACTTCCACCATAATTCCTACCGGTACCTCCCGGTCAATGTCTTTACCCTCTGACTGTAATCGCTCCTGAACCGACCGGATCTCCTCCTTAACTTCAGTCAACTCTTCCAGTACGGTCACCATGGGCACCAGAATTTTTATGCGGCCTGGGAACTCACCGGCAATCGTTAATATGGCTTCAAGCTGCTCTCGAAGTAGTTTTCTGTTATCAAGAAGCAAGCGTATTCCCCTCCATCCCAAGAAAGGATTTTGTTCCTTTTTATTATCATCAAAAAGTTTATCGCCCCCGGCATCAAAAAGGCGCATGATGACCGGATCTGAACCGGTCTCTTTCATGATGGTTCGGTAAAACTCCTTTTGCATGGCTATATCTTCGAAATGCTCCTTCTCCATATAGATGGATTCGGTTCTGAGCAATCCGATACCCGAGGCCTTCAGGGCCCTTAAATGTTCCAGTTCCTCAGGGAACTCTATATTGGCACGCAAAATAAATGGGTGCCCGTCAGAAGTTTCTGATTTTTTATTGATGACTTCACTTAATTTCTTATCCCTCCGGCGGTTTTCCTCTATGGTTACCTCAAAATCCTTAATCCTGGTTTGGGTGGGATGTACAAATATCTCGCCTGTATCCCCGTTCATGGCAATGCGAGATTCCGAAGTAATGGACTCCGTGGCAGTTTTTGTCCCCACAATTGCCGGGATGCCAAGAGAGCGGGCGATGATAGCGGCATGAGAAGTAACCCCTCCCCGATCCATAATGATGCCTTCGATATTATAATTGGTCAGGCTAATTACTTCCCTCGGGCTCAAATCCTGTGCTACTACAATACATCCGGTTTCAATTCCAGGACTGTCACTCTCCTTGTTGATGTATTCCAGCAGACGATCCCTGATATCCGAAATGTCAATGGATCTCTCCCGGGCCAGAGGATTGTCTGAATTTTTCATCAATCTGATATAATCTTCGAAGGCTCGCTGAATGGCAAACTCTGCAGAGTAAAGTTCTTCCTTAATCAACTTCTCGATCTGGTCAGCCAAGACCGGATCATTAACCATCTCTATCTGGGCCTCAATAATATCCGTGGCTTCATTGGAATGAGAGCCGTTTTGCATTTCCTGAAGCTCCGATTCCATCTGAATACGCGCTTTTTTGAATTGGTTGATATGGTCAAGCACTTCACCCTTCTTAATCGTGGATGACTGAATATCAAACTCCTTCTTTTTGTAGACAAAAGCCTCCCCAATCACTGAACCGGATGAGGCAGGAGCTCCTTCCAATTCAATTTCTGTCCCAGACATATTACTTGTAAGATTTTCACTCATTAGGTTTTCTAATTTTCGCCGAAACCATTTTCAATAAGGCGACTGATTGCTTCTACTGCTTCTTTTTCATCCTTACCCTTGACCTCAAGTTCCAGTTCTGCACCTTTCTCTGCTGCCAAGGTCATTACACCAAGAATACTCTTCCCGTTAACACGGTATCCGTACATATGAATATAAAAATCAGATTGGAATTTACTGGCAGTTTTTACCAGAGCCGCAGCCGGTCTGGCATGAAGCCCAGCTTCATTAACTATGGTAACTTTCTTTTTGATCATGGATTGTGCCGGATTTTTTAGAGGCTTAAAATGCCAATATTCTGCACAAGTATCCACTTAGCACTTAGCACTTAGCACTTAGCAGTGGCTGGCAATCTCTCTATTTTGTGTCAAGTCATGAATTAATTTTTTAATCTTATTCATAAATGAGTCGGACGCGGTGCGTCCGTAGCTATGTCAACCGCAGAGCGATTGAGGAGGCCTTAGTTTATTTATTAGGTTCATTTCTAATTGTTAATTGTTAATTCATAATTGTTCACTGTTAATTGCTAATTGAATAAATTGCCGATTCCAATAATGATTTCTTACATTTGGAACACTTTGTAAACGCTCAAAAATGTAAGTATATGTCCGTAACTGAAAAAGACGTCAGATATGTAGCTCATCTGGCCAGATTACAATTCACCGATGAGGAAGTGGAAGGTCTTGCCAAAGATATGAGTAAAATTCTGGATTACATGGAAACGCTGGAGGAACTTGATACCAGTGATGTGGAACCTTTGGAACACGTCATCGATATGGAATACCGGCTCCGGGACGACAAAGCCAAAGAACCGCTACCGCATGAAGAAGCATTGAAAAACGCTCCTGATGCCGACTCCGATTACTTCCGCGTACCTAAGGTTATTGACTAGATACCACACCTACCTCTATGGCTCGAACATCCACGGATTCCCTGAAAGAGGACTTCATCTCCCGCCTTTCCAGAAATAAACAGCACGTTATTGCACTCATTGTGTTGTTTGTCTTACCTATTATTCTTTACAGTTCGGTATTGATCGGAGGCCAGACCTTCATGGCCAATGATGTGATGCAATGGCGTGCAGGTGCCGAATCCATCATTGAATATAAAGAAGCCCATGACGGGGAGAATCCACTTTGGGCGACCAACATGTTTTCGGGCATGCCCTCTTACGTCATCTCTGCTCCTCAATCAGTTCCAAGCCTTGACACCCTGGTAAAAGAAATTTCCGATTCTGCCTACCCCCTCCAATACTTCTGGGTACTTCTTGGAGGGATTTATTGTTTATTTATTTTACAGGGTATTCGTCCTTTTGCCTCTGTGGTCGGCTCTATTTTAATCGGTTTTACTACCTACATCCCAATCATTATTGAGGCCGGCCACAACACGAAGTTTGTGGCATATGCCATTATTACCTGGGTTCTGGTAGGTTATTGGATGATGAGCCGTTCTAATAAGAAACTCTTGGCCTTCTTCATATTCAGTCTTGCCCTGACCCTGGAACTGCGCGCCAACCACCCACAGGTCTTCTACTACTTTATCTACCTGCTTGGATTCTGGTGGATTTTCGATACCGTACAGGCATACCGGAAAAATGAGATTACCGAGTGGCTAACCCGTTCAGCTTATATTGCCGGAGCCGGATTATTGGCAATCATGGCCAGTCTGGAATCGTACTGGAGGCTTTACGAGTATTCACAATTCAGTACCCGGGGTGGCTCCACGCTGGATGTGGGTTCCGGCTCGGGTCTTGGCCTTGATTATGCCTTCAGCTGGTCGCAGGGGGTCGGTGAACTGCTTACCTTAATCATCCCCGGTATATTCGGTGGGGCTTCCGGTGAGGCTTACTGGGGTCCTAAGCCATTTACCAGTGGCCCCCATTACCTGGGGGCAGTTGCTTTTCTGCTTGCCTTAATAGGTCTCTTTGCCTATCGCAAAAAGATTAAGTACCTCTTCCTTGGGGTCGGTACATTAACAATGCTCTTCTCTCTGGGGGAGAACTTTCGGCTGCTGAATGAGTTTATGTTCAATTATGTACCATTTTTCAACAAGTTTCGGACCCCCGAAATGTGGCTGATTGTGACCGTTTTTTGCTTCTCGGTGCTTGCTGTATTTGGCATACATGCACTCTTTACTATGGCCAAAGAAAAAGTGAAACAGCCCAAAAAGCTTTACATACCTCTCGGAATGGCCCTTGGTTTGGGTCTGATTTTTGCCATGGGTAGCAATGCTCTGCTCTCCTTTGAAAAGCCGGGTGAACGTCAACAGTATGAACAGCAGGTAGCCCGGCAGAATAATGTCTCTGTTGATAATCCACAGGTGCAGCAGGCTGTTAGCAACTACATGGCGAATCAGCTGAAGCCTGCACGAAAGGCAATGGCCAAAAAAGATTCAATTCGTTACTTCGTCATCGTACTGCTAGCATCGGTTCTTATTTACCTGTTTTACAGCGGCAGAATTAGCAAAGGTTACTTCCTGGCAGCACTCATACTCTTTACGGCCTACGACATGTTGAGTGTTGGCAACCGTTATACCAGCAAAGACAGGCTAGTGCCGGACCGGATCACCGCAGAGCAGTATATTGAGCGACAAAAACGTCCGCTTGATGAGTTCATCATTAACAATATTCAAAGCGAAGAGGGATACCCTTACCGGGTATTTCCACTGCTTGACAACCCCTTTAACAATGCCGTTCCCGCGTATTTCTATCCAAGCATCGGAGGCTATACGGGAGCGAAACTGGCCCATTACCAGGATATGATCGACCGCCTGCTTATGGCCGGCCCCCAAGGCATCAATATGCCTATTTTGGATATGCTGAATGTAAAGTTTATCTCATCAGGACAACAGCTGCCCTTCCCTGATCTGCAACAGGTTTATGCCAACCAAAACAGGTTTGTCTACGAAAACACTAATGTACTACCCAAGGCATTCTTTGTTGACACTGTAGTAACTGCGGGATCACCCGGTGAAGCCGTACAGCTGATGGAGCCGGGGTCAGGATTCAATCCTGCTGAATTGGCCGTAGTAGAAACCGAACAAAGCCTGACCACGACTGCCGATACTGCCGCATCAGTTCAGGTTAGCTCTTATACAGACAACCGTATTGTATTACAAACATCCACTGAAGAACCCGGATTTCTGGTACTCAGTGAAATCTACTATCCTGCAGGTTGGCAAGCCACTCTAGACGGGGAACCGGTGCCAATCTATAAGACCAACTTTGTGTTGCGCGGATTTAGTATTCCTTCCGGAGAACATACCCTGGAACTTAGATTTAAGCCGACCTCTGCCATTTGGGGAGCAAGACTGGCATGGGCCGGACATATCATCATTTGGATCTGCGGACTCTTGGCGATTGGATTGATCTACCAAAGAAAGAGTTGAGATTTCTTTTTAGATATTCACTTAATCATTCTTTAGAAAGCCTTTGGCGAGGTATCTTTTAGCCTCATTAAGCCAAAATGAGTGCGGTACCCAACGGAAGATTTCCCAAAATGAAGTGACCTTTCCCTGGGCCCTTCGGATTTGGAACAGCTGGTATTTTCTCTGAGTCAGATTCATTTTTGCTTTGTGTTTCTTGTAAAACTCCAAATAACCGGCAAGTTGTGACTTTGGGTTCGTAATCTGTTCCGCTTCATGATCAAGATGAATAGTCTGCAGCGGTTTATTGACATTTTTAATAGGTCCGAAAGTTTCCGCCAGTCGCAGCCATAAATCATAATCTTGTGCAGCCTCAAGATTCTCATCAAAACCGCCTATTTTTTCCAGCCTCTCCTTTTTGACCAGTACCTGGTTGCCCACTTGGTTCGAATAGAGTAAATCATTGAAGGTGATTACTTTTTCTTTGCTCCACTGTACCGTTCTTTTGGGATAGGCAAGGCGAACATCGGAAGTGATGCAGGCAAATTCATCACTGTAAGCATCCACAAGAAATTTTATTCTATCGGGATGCCACTCGTCGTCGTCATCCAATCCTGCGATAAAAGTACCGGAAGAAGCTGCTATGCCCTGGTTGCGTGCGCGGCAGGCTCCAAGTGATTCTTCATTGCGTAGATGAATTAATCGATTCTCGTATTCAAAATCTTCAATTACTTTGGGAGTCAGATCTGTTGATCCATCATCAACAATCACTATTTCAATATTAGGATAGCTTTGATTGCGAACAGAGACAAGAGCGCGTGGCAGCATTCCTGACCTATTCTTTGTGGTAATAATTGCTGAAACCAGGGGATCCGTCATATGTAAGGGTTCGTCACGAGGGTGTATGACATTGGTATCATATATTAAATCATGTATTTTCAGCTTCAAATATATCGGTATTATCAAACAAATGAATCAGAATCCGGAAGTATCATTTATTATCTGTACCTACAACCGGGCAGACTACCTGGATGACACATTGAGCAGCCTGCTTGAGTTCGGCAATCCGGATTTTACGTATGAAATTGTGGTGATCGATAACAATTCAACTGATAATACGCCTCAAACTGCGAAGAAATTTGATTCCCTGGCTTCCGAAAAAGGAATAGAACTAAACTACTATAAAGAAGAAAAACAGGGCCTGTCTTATGCAAGAAACCGGGGGATTGGTGAAGCAAAGGCCAAACATGTGGTATTCTTTGACGATGATATCCGTGCCACCAAATCGCTGATTCCCTCCTGGTGCTCTTTCTTCAGGCAGCATCCCGAGGCGACAGCGGCCGGCGGCAAGATACATGTTCAGTTTGATGCTCCGCGCCCGAAATGGATGTCCCACTTTCTCTTGCCCCTGCTGGGTCACCACGACTTGGGGAGTGGGCAGAAAAAGTATCCATCCAACAAATACCCATTCGGAGGAAATATGGGCTTTGACAAAACCATTTTCGAGCGTATCGGATTGTTCGACACCGATTTGGGAAGAAAGGGCAAACAACTTAATGCCGCAGAAGAGAAAGAGCTTTTTCAACGGATTCGCAAAAATTCGATTCCTATCCACTACCTCCCGGGGGCATTTCTATACCACAGGGTTGGCCGAGAACGTCTGACGATTGATTTTGTCAGGAAGCAGGCACTTGGATTGGGTAGCAGTATGAAGATGCAATTGAATGAAGCCTCATTCTCAGAGTTTCTTAAAAACTGGCTCCTCGAACTCGGCAAGTTCCTGGCCACTGTTCCTATAGGACTTGGATATCTAATTAGTTTGCAGGGAGCCAAGACCAAACTGCTGTTCCAATTCAGATACTGGATATGGAAAGGTTATAGAGAGGAAACATGAAATTTATTCTCTCAAAATTGTTCTGGGGAATCCTGAGGCATTTTTTGTCAGATAAAAACTATGCTAAATTCCGGTATTGGCTAGAACTCGATACCTCTCTCGACCTGAAAAATCCTGAAAGTTTCACCGAAAAAATACAGTATATAAAACTGTACCAGCGAACCGATCTACGTAAACTTGTAGCCGATCGTATTCAGGTTCGTAACTATGTAGCAAACCGAATTGGGAAAGATCACCTGATACCATTGCTGGGTACTTACGAAACAATTGCCAGAAATGACTGGATAGGACTGCCCGATAAATTTGTACTCAAGGCCAACCATGGCTGTGGGATGCTGGAAATTGTAAGAGATAAATCCATCTACGATTTCAATCATATTCGTGAGAAAACCGAAGAGTGGAAAAATACAGATTACTATCGCGTAGGACGTGAATGGGTGTACAAGGAACTTCCACGCAAGATCATTGCAGAGGAGCTTTTATTGGATGAAGAGGAAGAAATCCCGGAAGACTTCAAGTTTTTCTGTTTTGATGGTCATGTTAAAGTCATACAAATTGATTTTAATCGCTTCGGAGATCAAAAAAGAAATTTGTACGATCGTGATTTTAATCTTTTAGATGCCCGCCTTCTCTATCCACGCTATGAAAAGCCTGTCTCAAAACAGGAAAATTTGGATCGCGCAATAGAAATTGCTGAAACATTATCTCAAAATTTCAATTTCATACGTGTAGATTTGTACCTTATGAAACAGCAAATCTACTTTGGTGAACTTACCAATTATCCGGGTAACGGTTTCAAACCTTTTGAGCCGGAATCCATGAATATTAAGATGGGTGAGCTTCTGACACTGTAAAATGCATTTGCAAAGTCAGCGATGGCACAGAAAATCAATAAACCATGAAACGGATTCATATAGTTGGGGTAAGTCCGAGGACAGGTACCACCCTCATGGCAGAAGCGATGGATGCCTGTTTTAATATCGATTACAGCACCGATCATGAAGACTCCCTTTTCCGCAGGGCTCCCGATGCGGCGCATATCTATTTATCAAAATGTCCCAGAGACATACTCATTGTCGGACCTAGCCTTATTTTAGATCCGCACTTATACGTAATCTGTATGATGCGTGATCCGAGAGATATAATCGTCAGCAAGCACAAAAAAGATCCCGATCACTATTGGGCCGGACTGAAATTCTGGAAGTATTACACTCGTGAACTACCCAAACTAATAAAACAATCGCGGTTCATATTGATTCGATATGAAGACTTCGTGCGTGATCCCGACCAAATTCAGAACAAAATTTTAAGCGAGATACCTTTTTTAAAAAAGCAGGCTCCCTTCAGCCGCTTTCATGAAGTGGCTACGGTCTCGGGTTCATCGGAAGAGGCATTGCGTGGAGTGCGACCAATAAGTCCGGCCAGTGTTGGCAAATGGAAGCAACATAAAAGCCGAATAGCCGGTCAACTCAAACTTCACGCTTCCATAAGTGAAGATTTAATAAGGTACGGCTATGAAGAGGATGAATCCTGGAAAACAACACTCAAGGGAATAGAACCCAACCTGGAACCCAGCCATTTTTCCGAACATATGACCCTCAAAGGAAAATTATCTAGAAGAGCCGGAAGATATGTGGAAGCCTTACGAAGAGCACTGGAATGTTTCCTGGGATTCCGTATTCCTATTCTGAAGTCCGGCTGATAGATTCCCATTACCGGATTATGGTTTCATTTGAATATTAGATCTGACAGAGACACTATATTTATGATATATTGAACCGAAATTTCAACAGAAGTTATCGTGCCGCTTGGGAGTAATATTAAAACAGAGTGTTCAGAATACCGTCATTTCCTACCTTGGAGTGGCCCTCGGTTTTGTATCTACCATACTGCTTTTCCCTAATATTTTGACGGCCGACCAGTACGGCCTCACGCGATTTCTCCTCTCCCCGGCATTTGTTTTCGCCCAGTTTGCACACCTGGGGATTAAAAACGTTGTTATTCGATACTTCCCCTATTTCAAGCACACCAGGGATTCCCGAAGCAGGTTATTTACCCTGACTGTGCTCGTGGCTATGGTAGGATTTTTGATATTTTCACTGCTTTTTTTCTCACTCGAAAATATCCTGATAGACTATTACCAAGAGAAGTCGCCTCTTTTTACGGAGTACTATCTATACCTGGTCCCACTGGTTTTCGCCATTCTATTTTTTGAGACACTGAACAACTACGTACGAGCCCTGCAGGATTCCATTACTGGTTCATTTCTCAATGAGGTTGTGATGCGAGTACTCATCATCATTTTGCTGATTGTTCACTTCTTTGATTTTATCTCTTTTGAATTATTCATGGTCGGTTTTGTCAGCAGTTACTGTCTGCAACCGCTTTACCTGGCAGTATACTTATATCGAAGGGATGAATTAACCTTTTCCAACCCTATCAACGATAACATCCGGCGATTGGCGAAGAGTATGAGCGTTTATGGGCTCTATTCCCTTCTTGGCGGAATTACTGTTCACCTGGTGGGCAATATTGACATTATCATGCTGGGGTCGCTGAGTGATCTGGCAAATACGGCGGTATATGCCATCGCTTTCTATGTAGGTTCGGTTATTACCGTACCACAGCGCTCTATCCTGAAAATTGCCATTCCGGTTCTTGCAGATCTCATCAAAGAGAAAAAACATGAGCAGATTTTAAATTTATACCGGCGCACTTCCTTGAATCAGATTATCGCCGGGAGTTTGCTCTTTATTGGTATCTGGGCCAATATGCATAATCTCCTTGGACTACTACCTGAAGCTTATCAAGGAGCAAAATGGGTCATCATCACTATAGGTGCAGCCAAACTATTTGATATGGCAACCGGTATCAATGGCGGTATCATCATGAACTCAAAATATTATCGTTTTGACCTTTATACCAATATCCTGCTGGTAATACTCACCATTACTACAAACTACCTGCTAATACCAACCTATGGTATTATGGGAGCAGCCATAGCTACGGCATTCTCCATATTTGTTTACAATGCTATAAAGATGGTATTTGTCTGGATCAAGTTCTCCATGCAACCCTTTCAATGGACCGCACCGGTTGTACTGCTTATTGCCGCAGTTTGCCTGTTGCTATCATTTGAAATACCCTACCTATTCAACTTTTATTTTGACGTCATTTTGCGGTCTCTGCTAATTGCCATTGTATTTTTAGGTTCAATTCTACTTTTTAACCTTTCCGATGATCTAAAGTCATTAGTCAATGAGACGTTGAAAAGAACAGGGGATTTACTGCACAAAAAATAGCGTTCACAAAGTACACATTATGAATCAAACTGAGTCAACTATGAAGGCCATACGTGTAATAAACAAAGGAGAAAGCTCATCTCTTGAAATCAAGGATTATCCTACACCGGAGCCAAAAGAGCATGAAATTAGGGTAAAAATTGAGGCAACAGCCATAAATCGCGCCGACCTGCACCAGAGGGCGGGGAAATATCCTCCTCCCGAGGGTGCCAGTGAAATACTTGGACTCGAGATGGCAGGCATTGTTGATAAGGTAGGAACTAAGGTCAAGCGCTGGTCGAAAGGGGATCATGTCTTTGGATTGTTGCCGGGCGGCGGCTATTGCCAGTATTGTACCATGCATGAAGATATGGCCATGCCGCTTCCCGAGAATCTATCCTTTGAGGAAGCTGCGGCAGTACCGGAGACTTTCCTGACAGCATACCAGGCGCTAAGCTGGCTGGGGAATCTACAACAGTTGGAAACGGTGTTGATCCATGCGGGGGGCAGCGGTGTCGGGACTTCGGCCATACAATTGGCCAAGCAGCTGTTTAGTGCTACGATTATCACTACGGCAGGTAAGCAGCGAAAACTGGAAACTTGCCGCCAGCTAGGTGCCCAATACGCATACAACTACAAAGAACAGGATTTCGCTGAAGAAATTACCAATGAGCTCGGTGAAAATGCGGTAAACCTGGTTGTGGACTTTATCGGGGCTCCCTACTGGGAAAAAAACATTGAGGTATTGTCGATGGACGGACGCTTGGTTTATCTCTCCTTCTTGGGCGGCCACCGGTTGGAAAGGATGAGTCTTTCGCCTCTGCTTAAGAAAAGGCTAAAGGTGATGGGTTCCACTCTTCGTTCCAGATCCTTGGAATACAAAATTGAACTCACCCAGGCTTTTAGCAGTGATTGCATGCGCCTGCTGGAGGAAGGAAGTTTGGGCCCTGTAATAGATTCGGTATTTGACTGGGAGGATACCGAGGAGGCCCATCAAAGAATGGAAGACAACGAAAACACCGGTAAAATTGTGCTCACGGGTATGTGATTTAGCCGCGAATTTTCATTCTCTTATAAAATATTGAGTGCTAAAAATCAGGTCGATTACAGAAAACTAAAGGCCAATTTCATTATTTATTGCTTTCAGTTAGTTAATAAACTGATTCGTATAAAGCTTGGCCGCGAATATTCACGGATATTTATGTGGTTTTCTTCTTTTATCAAAAATATAGCGTTGAAATTCTGTCTTGTCACCAAAGTTCAATAAAAGTCCCAAATCTATATCTGTCGCCTTCAAATAGTTTATTAATTGCGCTTTATGTTCCGAACGTATTTTAGACACAGATTTGAGTTCCAGGATTACTTTCTCTTCAACTAGAATATCAGCTCTGAATTCCCCAATAATTTTCTCGCGGAAATAGACTTCTATAGGATATTGTCTCTTTACGGAGAACCCGTAATCAATCAGTACCAGAGATAAAGCACTTTCATAAACCGACTCAATAAATCCGGGACCCAGTTCATTATAAACTTCATAAAATGCTTTGATAATTTTGCTACTCAATTCTCTATGCTTCAACATAATTTCAAAGTTTTATTACCGTGAAAATCCGCGGCTATAAGCATGACCATTTCATACAATGAACCTTACAGAAATTGGCTAAGGATTTCTGTTTGGAGTCTCTTATCTTTGAGCTGAATTATTTTTTTGAACCACACAGATAAGATACATGGCGCAGCCAAAGTTCAGCACACATCTCGGAATGGTAGATATCTTGCCCGACGAGGTAGGTAAATGGCAAGCAATTGAACGCATCATCCATGAAGAGGCCCGGAAGTTCAACTTCGAAGAGATTCGCACTCCCATCATGGAGCAGACCGAACTGATCGCCCGGGGTGTGGGACAGCTGACCGACATAGTCACCAAAGAGATGTTTGCATTTGAACGGGGCGACGACCACTATGTCCTGCGTCCGGAGTGTACCGCCCCTGTGGTTCGTGCGTTTGTAGAACATCACCTGGAGCAGCGAGGAGGTTCACAAAACTTATACTATATCGGTCCGATGTTCCGTGCGGAGCGACCTCAAAAAGGCCGGCAGCGACAGTTTCACCAGTTTGGTGCAGAAATCATCGGTCCGGATGATCCAATTGCCGATGTCGAAATTATTTCACTGATGCTCTCTATATACAACCGAGTCGGCATCACCAATACTACCCTAAAGATTAACTCCGTCGGTGATCCCGAAAGCCGTGCCGCTTATAAAGAAGCGCTTAAGAATTATTTCCGTCCACACCTTGACGAAATGAGTGAAATTTCACGAGAGCGTTTTGAAAAAAATCCGATGCGCATACTCGATTCGAAGGAGGAAGAGGACCAGGAATTTATAGCAAAAGCTCCTGTCATCACCGAATACCTGAGTGAAGAGACGGAAGAACATTATGCCAGGGTCAAAACGCATCTCGATGAGCTTGAAATATCCTACACCGAAGACCCGCACCTGGTAAGAGGTTTGGATTACTATACACGTACAGCTTTTGAGCTGATAAGTCCCGATCTCGGAGCCCAGGATGCACTGGGCGGCGGAGGTCGATACGATCTACTGGTTGAAGAAATTGGAGGACAACACACCCCTGCGGTCGGCTTTGCTGCGGGTATAGAACGGCTGCTGATAGCCTGCGAAGAGCTGGATATCTCTTTAGGTGAGGAAAAGTCCGTAGATATCTATATCGTTACGATTGGTGAAAATGCCAGAACCTGGGCCCTTAACCACCTGCCTAAACTTCGTGCCAACGGCATATCTGCAGCCATGGATTACATGGGCCGCTCGGTAAAAGCACAGATGAAAGACGCTGACCGCGAAAATGCCAAATACACCATAATCGTCGGTGATAATGAACTAAAAGAGGGAAAATTCACCCTAAGGGATATGAAAGCCAGTGAGGAAGAAGCACTGGATTTTGAAAATATTGTCGAGAGGTTAAAGAAGAAAGTATAGGCAGCTGTTAATAAAACTATCTGCTGCCCTGAATATTCATTCCATTTGATGAAAAAGTATTACGCGATAACGATTCTTATAGTCCTTGCAGCACTTTTCGCCTACCATTTTTACGCTGCTGACAAAGCCGAGCAAAATATTGATACTTCCATTCAGGAAATTACCTCCGAACTCAATCCACCATTATCAGTCAGTTATTCATCGGTTGAGGTAGGTCCTTTTAGCGGTGATGTTCACTTTACAGACCTAAATATCATTAGAAATCAGGATATCAGGCGGGCGCAGTCGGTACTATTTGACTTCAGCTATTTTGATTTTTTGAAGATCAGCCTGTTCGGGGCTGAGTATGGATTAAAAAGAATCGAATCGGCTAATATCAATTTTAACCGGCTCTCGATTACTAACCGGGCAAATCTTACAGAATTCAAGCTAAATTCATTAAATGCCGGCTACCAGGGAGAACTGTGGAAGTTGTTGCGCATCGGATTTCACGATTCCACCGCATCAAGTGAGCACACCCTAATTGCTGAGGGTTCAAATTTCACCATATCCCTACCGGGTTTTATCGGTATAATAAATACCGATACCCTGAATATAAGTAGTGTTTTAAAAAATAAATCCGGTAATGAATCTTTCTCAGCTACAGCATCGCTTAAAAAGCTTAGCTGGAATCCGACGGACTCTTTTAAAAATCAGTACCGTTTTTTCATTCAGGGCTTTGGTTACGAGCCGGATTCTATTCCCTTTCAGAAGGCTAAGCTTGATTTTGACTATAAATCGAAAACGCCAATTCTATCAATTAATGAGATGAGTCTTCAGTCTGAGCTTTTCACAGGTATACTAACGGGCAAACTGAATATCAATAGTGACACCCTCTCAGCAACCTCATTCGATAGTGCCTCCCTCCGATTTAGCGATCTCGCTCCCCCGCTTCAAAATGTGCTTTCCAACGCCGAAAAACTATTTGGCATCAAAATACCGATGGCCGACAGTACGATTTCGATGGGCATTTCAGGTACCTTCTTGAAGCCAACGATCAGAATGGATAATCAGTGATAATGATCAGAAGGTTCTTTTTGAAATCTATTCCAAAGGTTTTAGGAGTTAAAAAGGCTTAAACTAAAACAGGAACGGGATTAATGCCCCGTTCCTGTCTGTTTGTACGCAGATTTTATTGCTCAGACCTATACTACACAGCTTCTCCACCGGCTTTGCCTTCCGGCACATCAAAGGGCTGCTGAGTTTCCGCACCGAATTCCGGAGCACGGCTTAGGAAATAATAACCCAATAGACCACTAACTAAGGATCCCAAAAGAATACCAACTTTAGAGAACTCAAGCAGGTTAAATTGCTCCACCGGATCGAAGGAAAGGTTGGCTATGAACAACGACATCGTGAAACCGATACCGGCCAAAAGTGCTACACCGTACACCACCTTCCATGTCTCCTTGTTATTGGCCAGTCCGGAAAAGCCAAGTTTCGTAAGCAGCCAGGTTGAACCGAAGATACCGATCTGCTTTCCGAAAAACAGTCCAAGTGTAATACCCCAGGTCAACGGAGAGACAATAGCCTGACCCATGACTTCCGGATCAAATACAACCCCGGCGTTCGCAAAAGCAAAAACCGGCATAATTACAAAATATACGGAGGTATGAAGCTTATGCTCCAACCTGTGAAGGGGTGATTCTGCGTGTTCAAGGGTCTCATCCATATGATGCAGGGCTTGCTCCTTGGTGACCGGGAGCTTCTCATCTGCAGCCTGCTGAAACAGCTCAAATCCTTCCTGGGCATACTCAGTGAGCCGCTCTAATGACCAGCCCCTGCTTGCCGGAATAGCAAATCCAACGATAACACCGGCAATTGTTGCATGGACTCCCGATTTCAGTACTGCCCACCACATAATGAAACCAATAATCATATAGGGAGACAACTTGTTGACACCACGATAATTGAAGTAGAGTAACACAAGCAGGCAGATAGCACCAATGCCTAAAGCTCCCATACTGATCTGTTCGGTATAGAAAAAGGCAATAACAAGCACGGCGATGAGATCATCCACTACTGCTACGGCTGTCACAAACACCTTAGCCCAGATAGGCACTCTGGATCCCAGGAGAGCTAGCACACCGACTACAAAAGCGATGTCCGTAGCCACCGGTATAGCCCAGCCGTTCATCAAATCGGTTCCACCGTTGAATCCGTAAAAAATAAGAGCCGGAAGGATAGCACCGCCAAGAGCAGCCACAGCCGGTAGGATGGCCGATTGTACTGATGAAAGCTCACCGTATTTTAACTCTCGTTTAATTTCAAGCCCGATCAGCAGGAAAAATACAGCCATAAGCCCATCATTAATCCAGTGGTGCACCGACTTGTCGATGACCAGATCGGAAATACCGAGCACGATATGTGACTCAAGCATGTGATGATAGGCATCGCCCAGAGGACTATTGGCAATGATAAGGGCCGCTATAGTAGCGAAAAGTAACATCATTCCCGCTGCCGAATCTTTTTTAAAAAAACCGTAAACTCTTTCTTTTAAGCTTTTATTTGCCACGTGTCTGTTACTTTTAAGTTGAAAATTTAAAATGTGAAATCGGGTTGAAGAAAATCACTATTAGTGCGGAGGCTTCCAAACTAGGAACCCTTCTTGAGCTGTTTAGCCTGTTCTATCGCTTCTTTTTCACCGATTATTGAGATTTTATCACCTTCACGGATGATCGTGTCTCCGTGAGGAATCACGAGCTCTCCGTCTCTTTCAAGGATGGCTACAAGGCTGTCGCCCGGTAGCTTAACATCCTTAATTTCCTTGCCGATCATAGATGATGTTTCATCATCCTGTGTTATTACCAGATTGATAAAGTGCTCATCGCGAAGCATTATTTCGCGGATATCAGCCTCACCTTCTGCCGTCAACCAGCGATCCATGAAATGCCGTGTATCAACCATTTCGGCAATGTGAGCCAGTATGCGCAAGTGAGAACCCGAATGCTTTTCAGAACTGACCAGAAAGATGAAAGCTCGAACTTTCTGTTTATCGTCCTGTTTTTCACGGCTGAGGCTTTCAAATTGCTCGGCATCAATATCCAGTCCACCCTTCACTCTAATTAAAACCATCTCGGCGCGGATATCCTGCTCTACGCGAGCATGATTCAGGGCCACCCCCCGGCCTATAGGAATCGCGCCTTCCTGGTTTACACCATAAAATATCTTCGAGAGTTTGTTTTCAGGAAGTTCTGTTCGTCCGGCCAGCAGGCTCACCGCCTTATTAATAACCTCTTTATAAGATACTGATGAATCAAGGTTATCAATCACCATTGACCGGGCTACCACTTCCTCGTAAGGGTCTTCATCACGCAACCCCTTTTCCCGTAGGATAGTTCTCATCTCATGTTCAAGACCATGGTATCTCCTTTGTCCGAGCCGGGCATGCACGTGAAATATAGCACCCTCTCGTTCGATTTTGTTGTGCGCATAGTAGAAGTACCATCCCACGCTGAACACCGCAATGAGCGCAGTGAACATGATAGAGAGCAGCCCCATCTCTAAAATTAAGAACACGGATATTATCATCCCCATTATCTGCAACCAGGGATACAGTGGTGAACGAAATCCAGGATCATACTCTTCGATCTGACTCTCTCGCATTACAATCACCGCAAGATTCAGTAATCCAAAGAGAAGAAGCTGAAAAGCACTTGCCAGTTTGGCTACCGCCTCCACCTCAAAAGCCAGCAGGAAGAAAATCATCAGCAAGACCGTAGCGATGATTGCAATCTTGGGTGTTCCATATCGTTTGCTGATCTCGGAGAAACGTAAAGCCAGCAAGCGATCTCTTGCCATAGCCATAGGGTAACGCGAGGCCGACATAATACCGGCGTTACCTGTCGATGCAAAAGCAGCAATAGCAGCTATAACAACCAGGATAAGACCGGTAGGCTCTGGAAGCCAGTCCAGGAACACTTCTCCGGCCGTGGCTACAGGTGTCAGGTCAGAACGAAAAGCTTCCGGTTCGAGCAACCCCACCATTAGATACACGCCCACTACATATACAAAGACCGCTACAATTAACGACATGATCATCCCGAGCGGGATATTCCGGTCAGGGTTTTCAACCTCTTCAGCCACACTCGCTACTTTGGTCAGGCCCGCATAAGAGACGAAAACCATACCCACGGTAGCAAGCACCCCATTAACCCCATTGATAAAAAAGGGAGAGAACTGCTGCCGGGTGATCTCAAAAAAGTCCAGCGAGAATATATGAAACAAGCCCTGAACGATGTAGAAAAACATGATCCCAAGCAGTGCTGCGACGAGTATCTTTTGCAAGAAACTGGATTCCTTCGCCCCAATGATGTTCACCAAACCGAAGAAAATAGTGAGCACTACTGCAACCAGCGTAATGGGGACATCCATGAAGATACCTATGTAAGCGCCCATACCAATTAGGGCAAACGCACTCTTAAGAACAAGGGCCAGCCAGGATCCGAACCCACCGATGGTACCCATCAGCGGACCTAAGCTGCGATCGATAAAATAGTAAGTGCCCCCCGCTCTGGGCATCGCCGTACAAAGCTCGGATACGCTCAACATAGTTGGCAACACAAGCACACCAGCAAACAAATAGGCCAGGAATACGGAAGGTCCGGTTTCTGCCGCTGCTATACCGGGCAGGAGGAAAAAGCCCGAACTGAACATTGCCCCGGTACTTATGGCGAAAACATCCCAGAGGCCCAGCTGTTTTTCCAGTTTTTCATGCTTCATAGTAATAAAGACCGTATCTGTTTAAACGATTAAGCGTTGATAACATTTTTCCGGTACTCAAGCTATTATAGCTTTATAATTAAGGAGTTTACACTGAGCTACCTTAATTGATTTTGGCCGGACAAAATATATGTTTTTTTATTAATTGAAAATCAAAGTTTACCATACATAAGTAAAAAGAAGTCAATTCTGTTTCAGCTCTTTTACTTTTTTGATGTCATCGACTTCACCAATAATGGAGAGCTCATCTCCTTCCTGGATGATGGTATTGCCGTGAGGAATTCGTATGACACCCTCACGCTTTATTATGGCAATAAGGCTCTCCCCGGGCAGTTTAATGTCATGAATCTTTTTTCCTATCATAACTTTGGTACCGTTATCCGGACGCACAGTAATATTGATGAACCGTTCATCCCGCAATAAAATTTCCCTGAGTTCCCCTTCATTTTGGGCGCTCAGCCATCGATCCAGAAAATTATCCTGATCGATTATTTCAGCCATATGAGCCAAAAAGCGGAGATGTTGTGTGGCATTGCCTTCGGAGCTTACCAGAAAGAAGATCGCATAAAGCTTTCCATTTTCATCTTCCTGTAAAGCCGTTTTGTTCTTGTATTTATCTGCCAGGGTGATGCCATTTTTAATTCTAACAATAAAGAGTTCCGGCTCGGCTTTTACATCGAGCCTGGTATGGTTGAGGGCTGCTCCTTCACCGATGGGTATGGCTCCGAAATCACTCATAGAGCTGAACTCTTTCATGAGTCGCTCTTGGTCAACCTGAAGCTTCATACAGAGATCCTGACTGGCTTTTTTAATGATCTCTTCATAGCTAGTATGTGAGTCCTTAACGTCAAGTACACCTGCTTTACTCACCACCAGCTCATAAGGATCTTCCTCACGAAGTCCCTTCTCCTGCATGATATGCCGCATCTCATGTTCCAGCCCACGGTCCTTAAATTGCCCCAATCGTTCATGCACATGATATATGGCTCCATGCCGGTCGATCTTTCCATACGCATAGTAGTAGTACCAGGCCACCGACAGTATGGTAATGGCGGCGGTAAATACAATAGACACCATACCCATCTCAAAGATTAGCACGCCTGAGGTTAACATTCCTACTATCTGAATCCATGGATAAAATGGAGAGACGTAACCGGGATCATATTCCTGGATCTGGCTCTCGCGCATCACAACGACAGCTAAATTCAGGAGCCCGAACAATAACAGCTTAAAGGCACTGGCCAGTTTGGCAACCTCCTCCACATTAAATACCAACAGCAGTACAATCATCATACCGGCAGTGGCAAGTATGGATACTGTAGGAGTATTGAATTTGCCGATCTCCGCAAGTTTGGAATGTACCAGCTTATCACGGGCCATAGCCAGAGGGAAACGGGAGGCTGACATGATTCCGGCATTACCTGTTGAGGCAAAAGCTGCGATAGCAGCAATTACTACGAGTAATAAACCCACATCACCGGGAAGCCAAGTCAGGAAAATCTCACCGGCTGTAGCCACCGGGGTCAAATCTTCCCTAAAAGCACTAGGTTCAAGAACGGCAGTCATCAGATAGACCCCGCCAACGTAGACTGCGATAGCGGTAATAATCGACAAAAACATTCCTCGTGGTATATCCCTATCCGGATTTTCCACCTCTTCAGCTACACTGACTACTTTGGTCAGTCCGGCATAGGAAACAAAAACCATCCCCACTGTTCCAAAAAAGCCTTGAATGCCATTTGTGAAAAATGGGGTAAACTGTTCCCGGTGAACATCAAGAAATCCTATAGAAAAGACATAGGAAAAACCCTGAACTAAATAAAAAGCCATGATGGTGATCAGAGTGATGACCAAAATATTTTGCAGCCTGCTGGTCTCCTTGGCTCCAAAGATATTTAATGCCCCAAAAGCTATGGTAAGCGTGATGGCTACCGGCGTGATAGGTACTTCAAAAAAAATCGAGATATAGGCTCCCATACCGATCAGAGCAAAGGCACTTTTGAAAACCAGCGAGAACCATGATCCAAAACCTCCAATGCTTCCCATAAGAGGTCCCAAACTGCGGTCGATAATATAATAACTTCCGCCTGCCCTGGGAAATGCCGTTGCCAGCTCTGCTTTACTGAGCATTGTTGGAATTACCAAAATCCCGGATACCAGATAGGCCAGGAATACCGATGGCCCGGTCTCTCCCGCTGCAATTCCCGGCAACAAAAACAATCCAGAGCTGAACATAGCCCCCGTTGCGATTGCAAATACATCAAATGCACCGAGCTGTTTTTTTAGTTTGTCAGAATCTTCAAGTACTGGCAAAACGAATGAATCTCTTTATTTGGCTCTTCTGTTTTTATTGAGTCGGGTTGATCAGCAGTAAGATTTGCTATAGTAAATTGCTGGTCTTGTCCTTACTATCCCTGATTTTATCCCTATCGGTTATTCAGCATTCGATATTTTAAATGAACTCAGTAACCTGGTCACCATGCGAATGCCGTAACCAAAAATTAGCAGACCGATAATCCCCTGAATTTTTACGCTCAGTACCGGGTGTAAATCGAAAATCACAATAATGGCATATTCTGCTGCCGCAGAGCATATCAATAGTACTGCAAGCCATAGTAGTTCGTAAATAATTTTTCTCTTTAACCCGCTTTCCATAAACTCTATATGTGTATTTCGGGATTCATTGAATTAGTCAATGTAACTATACTTAAAGATATAGCGTTTCGTTTAATTTCAAAGTAAACCCTAAACGCTACAGTCAAGACCCAAAACCGGTGCCAATCTTGAGTTAATTTCAGCAGTTTCCCGGGCTTCAAAGTGCTCTTTGCTAATGTAATCAATGTTCCCCATCTTGCCCCGTAATTTTATTCCAACAAGAGGATGAACTAAGATCCTTTCGATAGCTTTTTTATGACCGAACATTTGTTCATTGCGATAGCAAGTATTTTGGTATTCGGAATCGGTGCCCAGTGGGCCGCCTGGAGATTTAATCTGCCTGCCATTCTACTTCTGCTGATATCGGGTATCCTGGCAGGACCTATATTCGGATTTCTAAATCCCGATACCCTTATGGGTGATCTGCTGACGCCTTTTATATCGGTTTCAGTTGCCATCATACTATTTGAAGGCGGACTCAGCCTGCGTTTTTCAGAACTCAAAAATGCGGGAGGAATCATAGGGAACCTAGTCAGTATAGGTGTCATCCTAACCTGGGTTATCATCTCCATTTCTGCGCTCTACATTTTTAATTTTGGATGGGAGCTCTCCATCTTGCTTGGAGCCATATTGGTTGTAACGGGGCCTACCGTGATTATCCCGCTCTTGAGACAGGTTCGCCCTTCAGGTCAGGTAGGATCCATACTGAAATGGGAAGGTATTGTTATCGATCCTATAGGTGCTATGCTGGCTGTGCTGGTCTTTGAGGTCATCCTGGCTACCAGTGTTTCAGCAGCTACCAGTGTGGCCATAATCAGTATTGTCAAAACGATCGTTTTTGGTACACTCTGTGGCCTGGCCGGTGCAGCTGTCATTTATTTTCTGCTTAAGAGACATGCACTGCCGGATTTTCTTCAAAATCCCGTCAGCCTGACGATTGTCGTTGTGGTGTTCACCGTTTCAAATATGCTTCAACATGAATCGGGTCTTTGGGCAACGACACTGATGGGTATAGCACTGGCAAACCAGAAATCAGCATACATCCATCATATTATAGAGTTCAAGGAAAATCTCAGAGTCCTCTTACTATCGGCACTATTTATACTCCTTGCCGCAAGAGTCGAACTTGACAAACTCATAGCCAACCTGAACTGGGATATGGTTGCATTTCTCGGGGTCGTTATACTCATAGCGCGACCTGTGACCGTTTATATCTCAACCATCTTCTCAGATATCAGCTGGCGCGAAAAGTTTTTTCTCTCCTGGATGGCGCCTCGCGGGGTTGTTGCTGCTTCCATCTCCTCAATTTTTGCCATAAGCCTCACGCAAAACGGCTTTGAGCAAGCCGATCAGCTGGTTCCTATTGTATTTATTGTCATTATTAGTACAGTTGCAATTTATGGGCTCCCGGCATCGTGGGTGGCCAGAAAACTGGGTGTGGCAAAGCCTGTGCCCAACGGGGTATTAATACTTGGTGCCAAGAAATGGTCAATTATTGTGGGCAAGAAAATTCAGGAAGAGGGTTTCGATGTACTGATGGCAGATTCGAACTTAAACAATGCCCTGGAAGCCCGTTCCGAAAATCTGGAAACCTATCACGGCAATATTTTATCTGAATTTGCATTGGAAGAGATAAATCTTGACGGTATCGGTCAGCTTCTTGCCCTCACTCCAAATGATGAAGTAAACTCTTTGGCAGCACTCCGTTTCGGTGAAATATTCGGTCGCTCTCACGTTTACCAGCTACCTTCAAACACCAAAAGGCAGGAAACCGACAATGAAGTATCCAATCATTTAAGCGGACGTATACTTTTTGATGATGATTTAAATTTCGCACAATTGGCGAAGCACATAACGTCTACCGAAGACTTGTCTATGCTTGAAATAACCGACGAGATTGATTTTGATGAATACTTCCGGGAAAAAGAAGATGGAAGCAGGCCCATTCCCCTCTTCCTGATTACAAATAATAATGAGCTGCGACCTTTTACTCAGAATCATCAGCTGGCTATTACCAGTGGGGTCAAAGTCATCTACATTGAACTGGAAAGTGTAACTGTAGCTGACTCTTAACCTGTAGCATACTTTTAAGAGCAAAAGTTTTATATCGGATATCGTGATCTAACAGCATTCTATGGTATCAAACGGCTGGAATATTTGGATTGACACCGGTGGCACTTTCACCGATTGCATAGGTATTGATCCGGACGGAGTCATGCACAAAGCAAAGGTGTTGAGTAGCAGTTCTCTGAGAGGAAGCGTTGTTAAATCGCTGAAAGCCAATCGTTATATTATTGAGCAGGATTGGGAAGCGCCTTCCCGTTTCATAGAGGGATTTCAGCTGAACCTGCTGGGAATTACGCATCCAAAGTGCCTAGTCACTTCATTCGACGCCCAAAATAATACTCTTGAGATCGATACCTACCTGGAAGACCTTGAAGAAGCAGAGAGAATATCTTTTGAAGTTATTTCTCCTTATGAAGCACCTATTCTCGGATGCCGGTTGCTGACCAAAACGGCCCCCGATGAAGACCTCCCTCCGATGAGTATCAGGCTGGCAACTACGAAAGGCACCAATGCCCTTTTAGAAAATAAGACAGCTCCTACCATGCTACTTATCAATGAGGGATTTGGAGATTTACTGATTATTGGGGATCAGAAACGGCAGGATTTATTTGCCAAAAATGTAATCAAACCCGACTTACTGTATAATGAGGTATGTGAATTATCCTGCCGGATCAGTGCCAATGGAGAAATCCTGAAGGATTTCCAGCCGGGAAATCAGGATGAAATAATTACCAAATTTCTAAAAGAGCCTTATGCCGCTTTTGCTGTCTGTCTGATGAACAGTTATCAAAATCAAACTCATGAACAGGAGCTCAGGAAATATTTGGAAGATTTGGGAGCAAGTTTCATATCCGTCTCTTCAGATTTAAGTCCGGTAATAAAAATTCTGCCCCGGGCCCAGACTACCGTTGTAAACGCTTCTTTAAGCCCGGTACTCAAAAAATACCTGGATAGTGTCAAATCCGGGATAGGCAGATCCTCGCTACATGTAATGACCAGTGCAGGGGGATTGATCAATGCTGATAACTTCGAACCCAAGGATAGTCTTCTGAGCGGTCCCGCCGGAGGCGTGGTGGGTGCAAGCAGCATCGGCCGGAATAACGGATTCCAAAAAGTGATCTCTTTTGACATGGGTGGAACCAGCACGGATGTTGCCCGTTTTGACCATGATTTTGACTACGTTTTTGAGCACAAAGTAGGACATGCCAAACTCAATGCCCCTGCCCTCTCCATAGAAACAGTTGCAGCCGGGGGCGGCTCCATCTGTAGCTACGATGGAAATAAACTAACGGTCGGTCCCGATAGCGCCGGTGCGTATCCCGGCCCCGCTTGTTACGGTGCAGGCGGACCGCTGAGTCTAACAGATATCAATCTCCTCTTGGGCAGGCTGGATGAAGCTAATTTTGGCATTCCCATCGCACTGGAACAGAGTGAGGTGAAATTCAAGCAGTTGCTGGAAAATATTGCAGAAACCAGTGGAGAAAACCCGGATCGCAAGGAAATTTTGGAAGGATTCCTTCAGATAGCAAACGAGCGTATGGCAAATGCCATAAGGAAAGTATCCATGCGAAAAGGATATGACCCCTCTGAATATGCATTGGTAGGTTTTGGTGGTGCCGGTGCCCAGCATGTGTGTGCTATTGCAGATGAACTCGATATAAATAATATCCTGATACCCTCCCATGCGGGTCTGCTCAGTGCCTATGGTTTGGGAACGTCTGTGATTGAGCAATTTGCAGAAAAACAGGTTCTTGAAAACCTATCAGAACTGGAGTCAAAACTGGATTCCTACTTTAAAAGTCTCACCGAAGAGGCCAAAATGGCTCTTCAGGAAAAAGAGGATGTCAGGCAGAGCCAAATACATGTCAGGAAAGAGCTTGCGTTCATGCGCCTGAAAGGTCAGGATAGCACCATAAAGATCGATTACAGCGAAAATACCGACCTCAAAACTGCATTTAAGGAGGCTTACAAAAACAGATACGGACATTGGATCGAAGGTTCGAAAATCGAGGTAGAGTCCATTCGTGCGGTGGCCTCAACCCGGCCATCTGAAGACGAATTCCAATTAGCCGATTACACTCAAAAGAACACAGGACCTGTCAGAACCAAACCCATTCAATTTCACGGCCAAACTTTGGATACACCGGTCTATATTCGCAATCAGGTAGCTACAGGAGTGCGAGTAGAAGGCCCTGCCTTGATCCTCGATCCCTACAGTACCATTGTCATAGAGCCGGGATGGAATGCCTCTGTCAAAGACGACGGTACACTGCTTTTAAGTAGCAGTACAAATAATGAACTAATCAGAAAACAGTCACAGTCGCAGTCCGTTGCACTTGAACTCTTTACCAACCGTTTTACTTCCATTGCAGAAGAGATGGGGGAAATGCTCAAGCGAACTGCCCGATCCGTCAACGTAAAGGAGCGGATGGACTTCTCCTGCGCGCTTCTGAATAGAGAAGGAGAACTGGTGGTCAATGCCCCACACATTCCTGTGCACCTGGGTGCCCTGGGCCTCTGCATAAGAAGACTTTCTGAAAGTATTTCCATGCAGCAAGGTGATGTCATTGTGACAAATCATCCTGCTTACGGTGGATCGCACCTGCCCGACGTTACCGTAGTAACCCCTATATTCAGCGCTTCAAAACAGCTTTTGGGCTATGCAGCAAGTCGTGCACATCATGCTGAAATCGGGGGTACACGTCCGGGTTCTATGCCTCCCAGCGCCCGTACCCTGTCGGAGGAAGGAGTAGTGATTCCCCCGATGTATCTCGTTCGCGCCGGCGTCCCTCAATGGGACAGCATTCGTGAGCGGTTAACCAATGCCATATACCCTACCAGGGCTATTGAGGAAAACATGGCAGACCTTCAGGCAGCAGTTGCTGCCAACCATCGCGGGGCTGAATCCTTGCGTACACTGGCTGAACGTTACGGGGAGGATACAGTTACTAGTTATATGGCTGCTATAAAAAATGAAGCAGCCATCAAATGCAGACAGATGCTGAAAAAAATTCCTGACAGCACATCTGATAGCCTGGAATATCTTGACGACGGAAGCACACTGAAAGCTGTCATCAAGAAAGAGGGGGAACAGCTGGAGATTGATTTCAGCGGAACCGAGAAAAACCATCCGGGAAATCTGAATGCCACACCGGCCATTGTAAACAGTGTCATCATGTATGTCCTGCGGCTGCTCATTGATGAACCTCTCCCACTGAATGAGGGCTTGCTTGATCCGATTACTATTCGTTTGCCCGAATGTATGTTAAATCCGAAGTTCAGTGAGGATCCTGCGGATTGTCCTGCCGTTGTGGGTGGAAATACAGAAACAAGCCAACGTCTTGTCGACCTTTTACTGAAACCTTTTAATGAGCTTGCCTGTAGCCAGGGAACTATGAACAATGTGCTTTTCGGTAACGAACAATTTGGCTATTACGAAACCATCGGCGGAGGGACCGGGGCCGGACCGGGATTCCACGGGACTGATGCGGTTCATCACCACATGACCAATACTGCCGGCACTGATCCCGAAATCCTGGAGCATCGCTACCCTGTTCGCCTAGAGAAGTACGCGGTTAGAAAAGAGTCAGGTGGCGTTGGGGAATATCGTGGAGGAAATGGCATAGAACGTGAACTGACTTTCCTTGAATCGGTTTCTCTTTCGGTACTGACCCAACACAGGGTTGAAGTCCCTTACGGACTGAAAGGAGGAAAACCCGGTGCGGCAGGGAAGCAGTGGGTCATACGAAAAGACGGTAGCAGGCTAGCACTCTCATCAATAAGCGGAGAAGAGTTGGAAGCCGGGGACCGCTTCATAATTCAGACCCCGGGCGGTGGAGGATATGGAGAAAAGGCAAATGGCAATTGACAAATTTCAGACAAGCACCAAATTGAAATTCATGAATATCAAAACACCAATAACACCTACTAACTAAAGGTTTTAATTTAAAATTTGTGTTTTAATTGATATTTGTAGCTTATGGTTTGAAGATTAACCAATACATTTAGTTTTTGCGAAAGCGTCTTTTAAATATTTTATTCTGGTCCGTTCTTTCTGCCGCCTTCATTGGGCCGGGTACCATCACTACAGCTGCATCCGCCGGGACCGGTTTTGGTTTCACCCTACTCTGGGCTCTGTTATTTTCAACGATCGCCTGTATCATACTTCAGGAAGCCAGTGCACGCTTGACTCTCAGTTCGGGTAAAAACCTGGGCGAAGCAATGAAACTTCGCTTCCAGGAGAGTTTAGCCGGAAAGATAACAGGATATCTTGTACTCATTTCTATTCTGTTAGGCTGTGCCGCTTATGAGGCAGGCAATATCCTGGGCGGAGTTGCAGGTGCCGCGCTCATTTCCAATGTACCCGCTTTCATACTGACACTCATAATCGGGTTGGTAGCTTTTCTATTGCTATGGTTTGGATCAACAAAAGTAATTGCACAAATACTTGGCATCATTGTGGCAATTATGGGCTTCTGTTTCTTTACTACAGCAATACTGATGAAGCCTCCTATAGATTCTATTCTCAACTCGGCACTGATTCCCAGATTCCCAACCGGTTCGGAAATTTTGATAATCGGTCTAATCGGTACCACGGTCGTTCCCTATAACCTCTTCCTTGGCTCTGGAATCAAGCACACCCAAAATATAAAAGAGATGCGCTTCAGCCTGACGGCTGCCATCATACTTGGAGGCATTATATCCATGGCGGTTCTGATTGTTGGGACTTCTATTAGCGGTGAATTCACCTATGATGCGCTGGCAGGTAGTCTGGGCGATACCCTGGGGAGTTGGGCATCTCTATTCTTTGGAATAGGTTTGTTTGCAGCCGGACTCAGCTCTGCCCTCACGGCACCCCTTGCAGCGGCTTTGACGGCAAAAGGATTCATGGGGAGTGAATCCGATGAAAATTGGAAGGATGCCGGAACATATATGAAACTGGTATGGGGTTCGGTCTTAATGATCGGAGTATTTTTCGGTGTACTGCAGGTTCAACCTATTCCGGCCATTATACTTGCCCAGGCACTTAACGGTATCATATTGCCCTTCGTCACAATATTTTTGCTACTCGTCATGAATGATGCTAGCCTTTTAAACAGATCATCGATCAATTCTCATGCTTATAATTTGCTAATGGGAATCATTGTGTTTACTACTTTGGTTATTGGGTTAACCAATGTGGCAAAGGCTCTGAACAATATCAGCGATGCGGCACTCGTAAATGAAGAGTACATCCTGTATGCGGCAACCGTTATTGCCCTATTTGTTGCCTGGCCGGTGATACATAAAATAAAGGAATATCGGAAACGCTGATATTTTTATAAGCATGGAGAATTTGTCCGGAATTACACATTTTGCAAATATAGAGTTATGGTTAGGCAAGGTATCATATCACTGATTCTGTCTCTGGTCGGCTTCCTTTTAGGAAGTTGTGCCTCTAACGAAATCATACAGCGTGGTGACTCGCCAAAAGCCTCTTCCACTTATACCACCTCCTTCCCCACCCGGGACGCTTCTGATCAGATTCGGTCCATCAAAGAGTCGGTTATCCGCATTTCATCTACCGGCATCTACCGTACCTATATCTTTGAAGACCGGATGCTGACGAGAGAAGAACTGAATGGCATGGACATTGAGGAGGTTGCAACCCGGGATATTACCAGCAACGAAAGTACTGCAGGTACCGCTATTTCACTGTATAGTGATGATCGAAATGTTGCATTAATTACCAATGCGCATGTCGTCAACTACCCCGATACCCTTTTTGCTTATGTAGATCGTGAGGGGGTACCTAAGAAAACCTATATCCACTCGGTTAAAATCAAGAAGAGTCAGAACAATTTAATTTACGACTTGCCCAATGTAGGCAAATTTGAAATCCTTGACCTGAATGTAGATTCCGATCTCGCCCTCTTGAGAGTTAATAGATCCAGCTTTCCCAATTTACGTGCCCCGGGACTTCAGATTCGAAGGGGTGACCCGGCCGATCTTGAATGGGGTTCCTTTGTCTATATTATCGGCTATCCGAAAGGATATCCAATGATTACTCGGGGCATTGTAAGCAGTCCGGAGCGAAATGAATATGATGATTTCCTGACGGATGCCCTTTTCAATCCCGGTATCAGCGGTGGACTCATCATGGCTACACGTACCGATTTCAGAACCTTTGAATGGGTGGGTATGACCAATACCGCCTCGGCAGATCTGTCTAAGCTGCTGGTTCCCGATCCCTTGAAATCATCTGAATACCAAAACTTTGATATATATCGAGATTCCATCTTTATAGAGACAAAAACCAGCCTGACTTACGGCATTACACAGGCGATTCCTATGAAAAGAATTATGGAGTTCCTGGAAGCAAATGAGCGATCTTTACAGCGAATGGGCATCCGAATGCACAGTCTAAAAAATCCTTGATTATTATGATCACTCAACACTTCATTCGGACGAGAATATCTTACTCCTAGAGCTACCGGTGCCGCAAGTCTGAAATAAATCTTATCTGCATTTTATAAGATCATCAAAGCCTGCTATTTTCCGTTTCATTTTAAATCAGTTGAGTTGTTTATATGCGCGTATTAAAATTCGGCGGCACATCCATGGGTGATGAACATACATGGAGAAGAGTCCTTGAGATCATCAAAACTTACGACAGACCGATCGTCATCGTATCAGCCACTGCACGCACCACACGTCAACTGGTTGCAGCTGCAGAGCTTGCTGCCGTGGATTTCGGACGTGCAAGTACGATGGCTATTGAAATTAAAGAGAGGCACGAGCTGCTTATCCGGAATTTCCTGGACCGCATGAATGATCGGAACGGTAATAATATCAATGAGTTGACCGAACAGTGCGAAAGATGGATAGAAGATCGAACCAAAACCTTGCTGCAGCTTCTCAATGAGATAGCTGAGGAAGGTAATTTAACGTCCAGGCTAAAAGATGCCGTTGCCGGCATTGGCGAACAACTCTCTTCCCGCCTCTTCAGCTATTGCGGATCGGCTTTCGGCTTGCAAACCTCATGGGTTGATGCCCGATCCATCATCAAAACAGATTCAAATTTTGGAAATGCAAATCCGGATTTATCATTAATTGCAAAAAACTCAGAAGAACTTTCACTTTTGTCAGCTCAAGGAATGATCCCGGTTATGGGCGGTTATTATGGTGAGGACTCCAAGGGAGAAGCTACCACGCTAGGTTTTGAAGGATCTGATTTCAGTGCAAGCCTGCTAGGCTCAGCCCTGGATGCCGAAGCCATTGAAATATGGACTGATGTCAGCGGCATCTATACCTGTGACCCCAGAATTGTGGAAGACGCCTTTCCAATAAAAAAAATGAGTTTCCGTGAGGCTACTGAGATGGCCTATTTCGGCGCCAAGGTATTGCACCCTTCAACCATGAATCCGGCCGAAGAAAAGCAGATCCCGATATTGGTTAAAAATATCTTTGAACCTGATCATTCGGGGACGATCATCCGTGGAGAAACCGGTGAGAATGGAAAGGCCAAAGCTATGACTTTTCTGAAGGATGTAACCATAGTGACGGTAACCTCGCCACATACACGCATGGGTTATGATTTTCTATCCGGAGTGTTCAAGGTGCTAAAAGACTATCATCTTTCTGTAAATGTGGTCACCACGACAGAGGCCTCCATCTCCCTTGCCCTATCTTCCGGACAGATTCATGCTGATATGATTGATTCCATGGAAGAGCTTGGAGAAGTACAGACTAAAGATAAGCAGGGAATCATTAGCCTGATAGGGTGTAACTTTGAAACGATGGAGGAAGTATCCGGTCAAATTTTTGCAGCTATTCCAAAAACACCGGTAACAATGATTTCCTACAGCAGTGAAAAGAAGAATTTAAATATTGTGCTTCCGGAAAACCTGCTCACATCATCCGTTCAGGCCATCCATAAAAAACTATTCGACCGTTCAGAAAAATGACGGACTATCAGTTTTCTTTTTCAGGATTCTGACGTGCCGAATGGATTTCTTCCTTTTCGGTATCTTCATTTACAATGCCCAGCCTGCGGGCTCTTTCCATCCACTTACGACGTGCCATTTGCTGCATATCATCAATAGCATCCACCTCATCCACGATTTCCATCCCCAGCAGCGTTTCAACCAAGTCTTCCATGGTCACTACTCCGGAGAATCCCCCATACTCATCAACAGCTACCGCAATGTGTTCCTGATTCTGGAGCAGTTTTTCAAAGAAATTCTGCAGCGAGATGGTCTCCGGAAGAATTAGTATCTCGCGTTTGAGATCCTTTAGCTTGATATCCTCGTTGCCTTTCGCCAGGCAAATAAGCAGGTCATTTTTGAGAATATATCCGGTAATATCGTCCTCCGTTTCTCCATAAACGGGTAGTCTGGAAAAGCGCAGTTCCTCTACCTGATCAAGAATATCGGCAACAGTCTTCTCTTCATTAAAGCCGACCACCACAATTCGCGGGGTCATAATATCCTTGATACGCAGGGATTTGAAGCGGACCAGGTTTTTCAAAATATCGGACTCCTCCTGTTCAAATATTCCCTCTTCCACCCCACGGTCGGCCAGCGCACTGAGCTCTTCCCTACTAAACGTGGCATGTTTCGTACTGCCGGAAAGCAATTTGGTAATCAACATGGAGAGCTGCACAAATGGGTAAAGTATCCAGATCATGCCTTTCAGAATGCGTCCGGAAACCGGTGCCAAGGTTCGCCAGTAGGTAGCTCCCAGCGTCTTTGGAATAATTTCGGAAAAGAATAGAATCATCAGCGTCAGCACCGCTGAGGTGATTCCCACGTAACCACTGCCGAAAACCAGTTGTGCCTGTGCACCGACGCCGGCAGCCCCGACGGTATGTGCGATCGTATTCAGGGTAAGTATTGCAGATAGCGGTTGATCAATCTTATCTTTCATGCCGCGCAGCATCTGACCGACACTCTGATTCTCTCTTTCCAGAACGGCTATATACGACTGATTTACAGAAAGCAATACCGCCTCCAGAATGGAACACAGAAATGATACGGCTATGGCAAGTATGAGGTAAAGAATTAATAGAGTCATAAAACATTAAAATAGCGTTTTTATCTTGCACCCCAAAGCTTTCTTACTTCCAAAAAATGTAAAACGGCTTACAGGTTGATATAAATCATCAGAGCGTATCAGAGGAAGATTAGCATTTAATCATTAGCCTGTAAATGCCTAACTTCTGCATTTTGATGAATAACCAAACCGTGTTAATGCATTGCTTTCTTTAGAAAATATTACACTTTCGCTGGGCGACAGGCAACTGCTGGATGATATCAGCATCCTTATCAATAAGGGGGAGCGTATCGGACTCGTAGGTCCGAACGGAGCCGGTAAGTCAACCCTTCTTAAAATTATCGCCGGTGAGATGGAGTTCAATGAGGGTACTATTCAGCTATCGAAAGCTGAAACCGTGGGCTACTTGCCCCAGGACGGAGTAGACCCCGATCCGCAGCTTACGGTGATGGAAGAGGTTGAAAGTGCTTTTGAAGGAGTACTGCAACTGGAACAGGATGTTAAAGAGCTTCAACAGAAACTGGCTGATCTTGAACCGGGTAGCGATGCCTATGACGAAGCGATGAAGAAATACGGGAAGCTTCAGGACCGATTGGAACAATCAGGTGCATATAGCCTGCATGCCGATATCGAAAAAATTCTGATGGGGCTCGGTTTTGATACCAAAGACTTTTTTCGTTCAACCCAGGAGTTCAGCGGTGGCTGGCTGATGCGTATAGCCCTGGCCAAACTATTACTGCAAAAACCCACCTACCTGCTGCTGGATGAGCCGACCAACCACCTTGACATCGAATCCTTACAGTGGATAGAGAATTTCCTGCTTGAATACGAGGGAGCTGTAATCATTGTATCCCACGATAAAGCCTTTCTCAATAAAATTACCAATCGCACCCTGGCTCTCGATCGGGGAGATATTAACGACTATGCAGGTAATTACGACTACTATGAGGAGAAACATGAAGAGCGTATGGAGCACCTGCGGCAAGCCTACAAGAATCAGCAGCGCGAGATAAAGCAGACACAGGAATTTATCGATCGTTTTCGCTACAAAGCCAGCAAAGCCAAGCAGGTACAGAGCCGTATCAAACAGCTCGAAAAGATGGATGAGATAGAGTTGGATGAACACGAAGAGGAAATTTCGTTCTCTTTCCCACCGCCCGAACGAAGCGGTGCCCAGGTGATGAAGCTGGAAGATATCAGCAAGAGCTATGATGATGTGCAGGTTTTTGAGAACCTGACTTACACCGTTGACCGGGGTGACAAAATTGCCATTGTCGGTCCAAATGGAGCCGGAAAATCGACACTGGTGCGTATTCTCGCCGGACATGAGCCGGTTGATTCCGGAAATCGGGAGCCCGGTTATAATGTAACCACATCTTACTTCGCACAGCACCAAGCCGATGAGCTCGATCTGAATGAGGATGTACTCGGTATCATGAGGGACGCTGCACCCAAGGAATCAGAAACCAGGCTGCGTACGATACTGGGTTGTTTCCTGTTCCAGGGTGATGATGTCTTTAAGAAAGTATCTGTACTCTCCGGCGGTGAGAAAAGCAGGCTTGCCCTTGCTCGCATGCTACTGAACTCGGCGAACTTTATGATCTTTGACGAGCCGACCAACCATCTAGACATGCAGTCGAAAAACATTTTGCAGCAGGCCCTCGATCAGTATGAAGGTACTTTCATGATTGTATCCCACGATCGTGATTTTCTGGATCCGATAGTAAATAAAGTACTGGAGGTTCAGCCCGATTACATTCGCACCTACCTTGGAAATGTTTCCTATTACCTGCAGAAGAAAAAAGAGGAGGAGGAAGACCTTAAAGTTGAATCAACCGGAGGAAATGAAAGTCCGGATAAGGGTGGCAAGGAGCTATCCCGAAAAGAAGAGCGACGGATTGAAGCTGAAATACGACAAGCCAAATATCAAAAAGTTAAGCCCCTCAGTAAAAAGCTGGAAAAAACAGAATCACGAATAGAGAAACTCGAACAGCGAAAAAAAGAGATCGAAGATAAAATGGCTGATTCCGGGTTTTATGATAATTCCGAACGAGTCAAAGAAACAACCATGGAGTATGAAAAGCTGAAGGCTGAGCTGGTAGAAGTTTATTCGGAATGGGAAGAGCTGGCTATGAAGATCAGTGAGATTGAAGAGGAGTTTGAGGTTTAGGGATTAGGTATAGGGTATAAGGTAAAAGGGGAATAAGGTTGTTTAGTCAGGCTTTCTTTGTCCCTCTTAAAATGCTCTTCAACCTATTCTCGTTCTCTCTTCAATCCTCTCAACGGTAGATGCTTGGCTTGGACGCTTCGCGTTCGTTTCCTAAAATCTACTACCCTTACCGTAAGTACTCGAGAAGCGAATCAGCTTATAATTATCGAAGTTTAATTTTAAGACAGCATTGAGTAACCTATACCCATTACCGCTTCAATTTAACATATAGTAATATGGGAAAACTTAACGGGAAAGTAGCCTTGGTAACCGGGGCTACAAAGGGAATTGGCAAAGCCATTGCAGAACTTATGGCAGCGGAGGGAGCTACAGTGGCACTAAACGGCCGGGATGCAGTTGCAGGTGAAATGATAGTAAAGAACATCTTGGGACAAGGACAAAAAGCTGTCTTTTTGAAGGCAGATCTCAGTTCACCCGAGGCGAACCATAACCTGATTGCCTCGGTCATCGAAAATCTCGGCGGGCTCGACATACTTATTCCCAATGCCGGAGTTTTGGGTCTAGGATCGGTAACAGATGTCAGCATCGAAACCTGGCGTAGAACATTGGATATCAACCTGAACTCGGTTTTCTATCTTTTGCGCGCTGCCATTCCCCACCTGAAGGCTGATGGAAAGAGTGGTTCAGTCGTAGTCACAGGATCCATAGCCGCCCATAAGGGCTTTCCTAATCATGCCGCCTACTGTGCATCCAAAGGAGCCCTGGAAGCACTCGTCAAGCAGGCTGCGGTTGATTATGCTCCCGAAATCCGCATCAACATGGTTAATCCCGGCCCGACAGACACCGAACTCTACAAAAATTCTGCCGTTGCATTTTCTAACCCGGAGACGGTACTGGATAAAGTGCCCGACACACTGCCCATGAAACGCATCGCCAATCCCGGAGAAATTGCAAAGGCCGTCCTCTTTCTGGCAAGCGATGATTCATCCTGGACTACCGGTTCTGTATTAACGGTAGATGGTGGCGCCTCTGCAGCGGGGTGAGATGAAAGGTATAAGGTATAGGGTATAAGGTCAGCCTAGTAAATATACACGTAGTGTGCGAAAGCTGCGTCTACTACAGAGCAGGTTGACGATAGCTGAATGTGAGTTGATTGACGATAAGTTCATAATTAGATAATCCTTATACCGTATACCTTATACCTTTCTACCCCATCTCCTATACCTTATACCTCAACTACTTGGCAAATATCTGCTCTTTATTCCTAAAAGCTTTGAATTCAAGGGCGTTACCGCTAGGATCCAGAAAAAACATGGTGGCCTGTTCTCCCGGCTTTCCTTTAAACCGCACATAAGGCTCAATAACAAAATCCACATTCTCTGATTCTAAGCGTTCAGCGAGCTCTTCCCACTCGTCCCATTCAAGTATAAGTCCGAAATGCTTTGCCGGTACCTCATGGCCATCGACCTCATTGGTGCTGGATTTACCTGCCTCTTCCGGACTCAGGTGAGCCACGACCTGGTGTCCCCAAAAATTAAAGTCTATCCACTTGTCAGAACTCCTTCCTGTTTCACAGCCCAGGATATCGCGGTAAAAGTGAAGGGTCTGTTCCAGGTCAGAGACAGGAAATGCCAAGTGAAAAGGTTGAATCTTTTTTTCAGACATAGGTCAAGAGGAATTATTTGAATATGCAGTTGATTGTTTGTTTAATTGCTATTGAAAATATAAATCCCGTACAGATTATGAAATCTAAAAAGCTTGAATTTCCCGGCCACTCAGGTGAACTCCTCTCCGCTCGACTGGATTTTCCGGATGATGGTGAGGCAAAATCTTATGTACTGTTTGCACATTGTTTTACCTGCTCAAAAAATCTGAGCGCGGTAGGCAACATTGCTCGGGCATTAAATGAAGAAGGTTTTGCTGTTTTCCGCTTTGACTTTACTGGACTGGGTGAAAGTGAGGGTGATTTTGCAAATACCAATTTCTCCTCAAATATTGATGATTTGATAGCTGCTTCTCAGTATTTGGCAAATGAGTATCGGGCTCCCGGCATCCTGGTCGGTCACTCACTTGGAGGCGCCGCTGTGCTACAAGCCGCCCACGACATTGAAAGCTGCAAAGCAGTAGCGACCATAGGAGCTCCCTCCAATCCTGATCATGTAAAGAAAAATTTCAAACCCAAGCTGGATGAAATAGAAGAAAGGGGTGAAGCGGAGGTAACGCTGGCCGGACGCTCTTTTTTAATAAAAAAGCAATTTCTGGACGATCTGAATCGAGCAAATATGAAGAATCGGATTATTAACCTTGGACGAGCACTGGTTATATTTCACTCACCCATTGATAATACGGTGGGAATTGACAACGCAGCTGAAATTTTTATCCAGGCAAAACATCCCAAAAGTTTTATATCTCTGGATAATGCCGACCATCTTTTATCTAATGAGGAAGATAGCAGCTATGTAGGTTCTATGCTCGCAACATGGTCTTCGAAATATCTTTGATTTGAATGCCTAACAATCACATCTTGTTACGATTAAGGAAATCGATAATCATTAATCAGTAAAAGTACTATGAAATTATTTAAAAATATTTTTCTGGGATTATTTGCATTAGCATTCGTTGCGGCCGGTTGTGCGCAGCAAACCGAAGAAAGCTCACAGGAAATGGATGCGCAGAGCATGCAAGAGACTACCGACTTCACCAAAGCGGTAGCCCAAATCCATGCAAAGGATGGTGGAGAAGTCCTCGGTTCTGTAACTTTTGAGCAGTCAGATGAGGGGGTAAATGTCAATGCACAGCTTTCCGGTCTTGAAGAAGGAAAACATGGGTTCCACATTCACCAGTACGGTGACTGTACAGCAGCTGATTTGACCTCTGCAGGAGGGCATTATAACCCATACAACACACAACATGGCGCACCCACTGATTCTGTGCGACATATGGGCGACATGGGTAATCTACCGGTTGGAGAAGATGGAAACGGTACATTGGATTACCTAGACAGCATGATAGAACTAAATGGTGCAAACAGCATTATCGGTAGAGCTATTATAATCCATAGCGGTGCCGATGATCTCTCTTCTCAACCTTCAGGTGCTGCAGGAGAACGAGTCGCCTGTGGTGTAATCGGTGTTGCCAATACCGGAGAATAGTACATTTTTTTCAGGAATCATCCTCTCAGGTCAAAGACCGTTTTGGGCTACTGACCGGGAGGATTTGATTCTTTGAAACCATCAGTCAATACAAAAAAGATTACCATTCCGGCAACAAAGGTCATAGCAGAGACCCCAATCAACACGCCTGAAGGCTGAATTATCAGTATGGCAGCTACAAACTGTACTATGATGATTAGATAGAGAAGATAAGCTATAGCCAATCTTTTTATTTTGTTCACAAAATAAGCACCGAAGGGAGCCCCCAGCATTACCACCGGTATACAAACCAGCCAGAAATCAATGGCTTCCTGTTGCATGTCCTGCAATATAAAGAAGTGAAGAAGAGTACCGACCACAGCGTTCGAAGCCATAAGTATTACAGAAGTCGGTGTTGCTATCTTTTCAGATAAATTGTACTTGAGCGTTACGAAAGCGAATGTACAGATGTCTATTCCATTTCCGAATATGGCACTGAGAATACCTCCCAGCATTCCGATGAAAAACAGTTCCGCTTTTTGCCGACCGTTCAGTGACGATAAAGAAGTTACTGTGTCTCTTTTCCTGATGTGGTTGATTACAAAAAGTGCGATTCCGAAACTCAACCAAAAAGAGACAAAGACCATTTTAGCATAGGCCGGTGATACCAGCGGTACAATGAAAAAAGTGGCCAGAATAATACCGAGGGTCCCCCCCGACATGGCCAGCCAGAGATAGGTTTTTTCAATGGTTATGCGTTTGGCTACAATCCAGAGTGTTGCTGCGGTCATGCCGATGCTCTGAATGGCAAGGCTGAAATTACGGGCGACATCCGGTGCGATTTGAAAACCGAGAGTCATAACAGGATAGGCAATAGCCCCTCCCCCCTCTGAACTGGCCCCGGCTATGAACGAACCAAAGATCATAGTCACAGTCATGTACCAGTCTCTCAGAAAAAGTACCCAGCTTTCACTCAGATTCATATAACTGACCCAGACCAGGTAAACCAGCAGTACCGGGAGTCCGAATATCAGAAGGGTTCTCTTATCAAGTTTCATTTCACATTCTTTGTTAGGAATTTTCGTTTAGACCATACAATAAAACCTTGCCGGAATCCGACAAGGTTTTGACAATGTGACCCAACCATAACCCTCCGGTTATGGTTTCCAGGATTTCATTTTTTCTGACAGCACCTCTTTGATGCGACTGACGGGAACCCGATCCTGGGTCATATCATCGCGGTAACGAATGGTTACGGTATCTTCCCCTTCCGATTCTACCCCGTCGAAATCAACCGTGATACAGAACGGCGTTCCGGCTTCATCCTGACGGCGGTACCTCTTGCCTATTGAACCGGACTCATCATACAACACATTATAGTCTTCCCGTAAATCTGCCGTTATTTTATGGGCAAGATCCTGAAGCTTGTCTTTTTTGATCAGGGGAAAAATCCCCACTTTGGTGGGTGCAATCTCGGGGTTCAGCTTCAGTACTGTACGGGTGTCACCGTCCACTTCTTCTTCACGATATGCATCGCAAAGTACCATGAGAACTGTGCGATCCAGGCCAACCGAGGTTTCAATGACATAGGGGGTATATCGCTTCTGTTGCTGCTGGTCGTAAAATTCCAGCTTCTTCCCTGAATGTTCGGCGTGCTGGGTAAGGTCAAAATCCGTTCGGTTGTGGATACCTTCTACTTCCTGCCAACCTATGGGGTATTCATACTGTATATCGGCAGCGGCTGCAGCATAGTGAGCCAGCTTGTCTTCTGGATGAGGATGGGTCCGTAATTTACTCTCACGAATGCCCAGCTCTTTGTGCCATGCGATGCGCTCCTCGAGCCAGCGATCATACTGTTCGGCATCGGTACCCGGCTCCACAAAATACTGCATCTCCATCTGCTCAAATTCCCTCATACGGAATACAAACTGCCGCGCTACCACCTCATTGCGAAAGGCCTTACCGACCTGGGCAATTCCGAAAGGAATCTGCTGGCGGGAAGTATCCATCACATTTTTAAAATTGACAAAAATACCCTGTGCTGTTTCCGGGCGCAGGTAAACGGCATCCTCTTCCCCGCTTCCCGAGGAGGTAGCTCCAAACTGGGTTTTAAACATCAGGTTGAACTGCCTTACTTCCGTCCAGTCAAAGGCTCCTGATTCCGGTGCCCGAATCTCATTTTCCATGATGATTTTATGCAGATCCTCACAGAGCCCTTCCCTGCTGCCGGCCGTATCCAACATCTGCTGCAGCTCGTCGGCTTCCTCGAACTTTTCATTACTCCTCAGTTTGGCAATTTCACCTTCGATGAGCATGTCAGCCCGGTAGCGCTTTTTCGACTGCTTGTCATCAATCATGGGATCATTAAAGCCTTCCACATGACCGCTGGCTTTCCAGACATCAGGATGCATAAATATGGCGGCATCCACGCCCACAATATTCTCGTATTTCTGGGTCATGGCCTTCCACCAGTTATCCCTGATATTCCGTTTCAGTTCTACTCCCAGCGGGCCGTAATCATATACCGCTCCCAGCCCCCCGTAAATGTCAGATGATTGAAAGATAAAACCGCGTGCTTTGGCCAGTGAAACAATTTTGTCTAGACTATCCAATTCTTTTACAGACATGTAAATACAAAAATACTTAGTGTTGAAATTGAAAGGCCAAAGATAGTAAAATTTAGAGCTTTAATTAATGTCCCTTTTATCGCTATCTTTAGGGCTTCATTTCAGACATATCCTCTAAAGGTCTTCCTTTCAAAAGTTAATTCATGGATATGGTATCCTGAGTACAACACTAATTAATTTCATTTTTGATAGATGCATTCTTTCCAAATTGGCATACTCGGTGCGACCGGAGCAGTTGGACAAAAATTCATACGCTTGCTGCAGGAACACCCTTGGTTTACTATTAAAGCTCTGGGTGCCTCTGAACGATCATCCGGGAAAAAATATAGCGAAGCAGTTCACTGGATTGAACCAATTGAACTACCTCTAGAGGTAGCTGAAATTAAAGTTGATGATTGTGATCCTTCAGCTTTCTCTGGTGTTGATTTTGTGTTTTCAGGGCTGGACTCATCGGTAGCAACAGAAATTGAACGAAATTTTGCGGAGGCCGGAATACCGGTTATCTCTAACGCCAAGAACTACAGAATGGATGAGAGTGTACCGCTCATGATACCGGAAGTTAACCCTGGGCATGCCGATCTGATCAAGACACAGACTTTTTCAAGCGATGGAAGCGGCTGGATTGTGACGAATCCCAACTGTGTTTCTGTGCCATTGGCCATGTCCCTGAAGCCTCTGCAAGATGAATTTGGTGTCAGCTCAGTAGTGGTTACTTCCATGCAATCGGTTTCCGGTGCCGGCTATCCCGGGGTTCCAAGCCTCGATATCATAGCTAATGTAGTCCCTTTCATTGGAGGAGAAGAAGACAAAATACAGACCGAGTCTGCCAAGCTGCTCGGTACCTTGGGTTCAGGAACAGTTGATTTTGCAAAAATGGATATTCAGGCAACTGCTGTGCGGGTACCTACGATCGAAGGCCACCTGCTATCAGTTTCTGCCGGTTTGTTGGATACACCCTCAACCTTAGAGGATGTCAGCCGGGCAATTACCGAATGGGAAAGTCCGATCGCAGATCTCGACCTCCCATCCTCACCTGAAAAACCAGTTAAGCTCTACACCGAAAATCGTTTCCCGCAGCCGCGCCTTCATACCGACCGTGAAGGCGGGATGCAAACGGCTATCGGGCGCCTGAGAAAAGGTACCGTACTTGATATCGGATATGTTACCATGGCCCATAACACTGTGCGTGGAGCGGCGGGCGGTGCAATTTTAAATGCCGAACTGCTGGTGGCTAAGGAGTATATCAAATAATAAAGCAGGTGACATTGGCTATATCCATCATGACTCATCTTCAGATTGGTAAAGTAGACTCATCCCGGTTTATGGAAGCATCACGAAATGTATTTATTCTATTCGGAACATTAGTAAAGAAAGTACACTAGCCGGCATTCTTATCAAACTGGTCTAACTTGTATTCCGACAGCTGAAGGCGAGCCTGGGAGATCAGAGTCTCGGCTTCGTCCCTGTGCTTGCGCTTCACTTTAAGAGTGCAGGATGCTAATTCTGAACCGGGTAGATCCTTGAAGGTTTTCATGGATGTCCCATTGAGAATGATTTTAGTGCTAAACCATCCCTTCTTAAATTCTATGGATTTCAACTCAGAAAAAGGAATCACCGTCTCTTTTAGGCCCGATTTAATCACTCCCAAGATGGAATCCTTTACTTCGAACTCCAATTCCAGCTGCTCCTTGTTGACTTTCAGCAATCCCTCTGCCTGCTGAAATCCATTGTTGATTTCAGGTATAATGAAGGGCACGGTTTTATTGCTATTGTAATCCATTTAGAGGGATGTTTTGAATGTTAGCAAGCATGATATAAAATTTTTTAAAAAATTTTGTAAGGAATTGACATCTCGTCGGTCATACATATAGACATCACAACATAAGCCGTTGTATTAGAGAGCAATAATGTCCTTAGGGGCGTAAATGTTGATTCATTTGCGCCCTGTTTTATTCCCACCTTTATTCATACAAGAGAGAACGATGATTAAGTTACCCGCCCTTTTTCGTGAATGGTTTCTATCCGTTTCATCACCGGCAGCAAGAACGGTATTGATGATTATCCTCTTATGCAAGCTGAGTTGCCTGCCCATTTATGGCCAAAGCATTAATTTTGAAGACGGGTTCTCAGACGGCGACTTCACCCAAAACCCTGCCTGGATTGGAGATACGACCCATTTTGTGGTTACCCGTGTGAACGATAACTACCAGCTCCGATTGCGGGGTGATCAGAATAACGGCGGAATTGCTTACCTGAGTGTGCCTTCCTCGGGTACCATTGGTGACTGGGAGTTCTACATTAACTTTGAAGGGTTCGCTCCTTCCGCCGGAAACAAAGCAGAAATCGTACTGATGAGCGACATCTCAGATCTTACTGGTGCCTTCAACGGTTACGTATTGCAAGGCGGGGAAAACGGCAGCGAAGATGTCTTTCGCATCATACGGTTCGACAATGGTTCACCGGCATCGATAGTCCTTTCAGGAACCACTAATATTTCCGCCGGGGGTGACTACAGGGTGAAAGTAAGCAGAACGAATGATGGAACATGGATGCTTTCAGTGGCCAATACATACGAGGACTTACCTGTACCCGAAGCAACTCCTCAAATAGACAACACCTACACATCTACTGCGTATTTCGGTGTGAAGGTTACCTATTCAGCCACCCGGTATAACCGGTTCTTCTTCGATTTTAAAATTGATCTGCCGCCATTCGCTGTTCAAAATATCACCGCATCTGCATCTTCCGTTAATGTGACATTTAACAGAAATTATGACCCGTCGACTGTGCAGGCTGCTGACTTCAACACAACTCCAGACCTTGGCCCTCCTGCTTCAATATTATTCACCTCGCCTTCAACAGTGCGTCTGAATTATAATTCTAACATTCAGGGAAATCGTTATGAGCTGTCAGTAAATAACATTTGGGATGAGCATGGAGAGCAGATAGCATTGAATAGCAGGTATGAATTTTATGTTTTCGATCCATCATTCCGAAATGATGTGGTGATCAATGAATTCATGTACGACCCTCCTTTGGGATTACCGGAATATGTGGAGTTAAAAAATCGATCGGGTAACTACCTGAACCTGATGGGGTGGAAAATTGGAGACAAAAGCGGTACCGGTACTATCGTTCAGGACACACTTGTACTTGAACCCGGCAGCCTGTTGGCAATAAGTTCCGATACAGCTGCTCTTACTTTGGAATTCGGTTCCGGTAACTATTTGAGTGTCAATACAGGTAACTTTCCTTCGCTGAATAATGGAGGAGATGCCATTCGCATTCTCAATAATCAAGGAATACTGATCGATTCTCTCTACTATTATCCCGATTGGGGTGGAGAAGATATAGCAATGGAGAGGCGTTCTGTAGATGCGGTCTCCGATAAAAAAGCAAATTGGGGCGACTCCCCACAAGGTATCGGTACCCCGGGCTCCCCTAACCTTGTAGAGCAGGATATAAACCCGCCTGTTCTAACAGCTGTAAATGCTACAGGGGCAAACATACTGTTGCTGTCCTTTAATGAAGAACTGGACGCACAGTCAGCTACTGATGCATCACACTACGCAATAAGTCCTGCAATTGGGATTAATTTAATCTCTACTATCGCTGACAGCGTGCTAATCTACCTATCCAGTGAACTACAACCGCTTCAAACCTACATAATATCAGTTAACGGTGTTAAAGATATTTTTGGTAATGCGATGGACACCTATTCACTGGATGTCAGATACATACCATTTGGCAGGGTAGCAACCGGTGATATTGTCATAAACGAAATACTGTACGATGAAACTGAAAATGGGTATACCGAGTTTGTGGAGCTATTCAATACCACTAAGAAGAATTTTGACCTTTCCGAATGGCTAATCGGTGATGCTACCGATTTAGCGAAGCTACCGGAAAGGGCAACTTTTCTGGCTGGTGACTACCTGGTACTGACTGCTGACGCCGGTTTTGCAAACGGTCAGGAAAGCACTATTTATATTTCAGGCTTTCCATCACTCAACAATTCTGATGATATAATTTTCCTCAAAGATAGAGAGGGGATCACGGTTGACTCCCTGAACTATACCAAGGAATGGAGTCATGCATCGCCAGGTGTATCTATGGAGCGTAAGGATCCGTCAGGTGCCTCCAACGATCCCTCAAACTGGAAAGAGTCAGCAGCTGGAGAAGGTCATACAGCCGGATTAGAAAATTCAGTACACCAGAGGGACCAGACTCCTCCATCCATGATTTTCGCAAAACGGGTAACGCCCGAGCTGATTTCAGTTCACTTCAATGAGTTTATTGATCCTGAACAAAATACTGTATTTGATATGGATGGTTCCGTGATGAGTATTGAAGGATTTGAAGTATCAAATGCCAATCGCATTTTGCTAAAAACGCCGGTTTCTAAATCCCGCATCTTATCACAAGTTATTACTGCACGTAATCTTCGCGATATGGTTGGGAATAACACTACTAATCAGTCCATACCTCTCGCCCGGAAAGTAGCACCGGGAGATGTTGTCATCAATGAAATCATGTATAATCCAATAAGTGATTCCGAGGATAACCTTCCAGATCAGTCAGAGTATGTGGAACTGAAAAACACGCGGGATTATGCAATCTCCCTGGAAGGAATATACCTGCGCGATGCTACAGACGAAAATGGTGAAGTGCGTTCCTTAAATCCGGTCTCATCAAAGTATAAGTGGATTCCGGCCGGAGGGCTGGCCCTGATCTATTCTGATGAAAAGGAAGCATTCACTGAAAGTAAAATTGCAAGTTTCTTCGGTCTGCAAGTGGATAACACCCTTAATTTGCGCATTGACCGAAGCAGCCTAGGATTAGCCAACGACCGGGATGCCATCTATCTGGCCGACCCTTCAGGAACTACTATCGACTCAGTATTCTATGAGGAGAGCTGGCAAAATCCGAACCTAATAGATACGCGAGGAATAGCACTGGAGCGTATCAATCCATTAGGCCCCAGCAGTGATCCCTCAAACTGGAGTTCCAATACCTTACTACTGGGTGGCACGCCGGGCTCTGAAAATTCTATCTTCCAGGTTACCGCGAATCAGCCCGAATCTACCGGAATAAGCTTCAGTCCGAACCCTTTTTCGCCGGACGATGACGGCACAGATGATCATCTGTTCATCAACTACAAACTGGATCAACCCGACTACCTGCTGAAAGTTCAGATATACGATCGATACGGGCGATTGGTAAGAAAACTGGCAGACGGAGTGCCGGGCAGTTTTGAGGGTTCGCTTATTTGGGACGGTAGAAATGATAATGGAAAGAGCAATCGCATTGGCATTTATATCGTGGTATTTGAGGCGATCAATAGTACGGTAGGCAGAAACAGGGCATTTAAAAAGACGGTGGTACTTGCCAGAAGGCTTCAATAGTGTTTGAATTTTATATACTTGAAATTAGGATTTAGGAATTGGGTCTCTTTTGTTAATTTCAAGATCAATTTTCAAACGATAGAAATATGAGTAAAAAAGGTCCCATTGGCATTTTCGATTCCGGCTATGGAGGACTCACCGTACTGAAAGAAATTGTCAATGAGTTGCCTGATTACGATTATCTCTACCTGGGTGACAATGCAAGAAGTCCGTATGGCACACGATCCTTTCAAACCATCTATGATTATACCTTAGAGTGCGTAAAGCACCTGTTTTCACAAGATTGTCATCTTATCATACTGGCTTGCAATACGGCCTCGGCAAAAGCTCTACGAAATATTCAACAACAGGATCTTCCTGAAATTGATCCGCAGCGAAGAGTACTTGGGGTTATAAGGCCCACTGCAGAGGTGATTGGCAACTATTCGGGAAGCGGTCACGTCGGGGTGCTGGGTACCGGAGGTACTGTTAATTCCGAATCGTATGTCATGGAAATCAAAAAGCAGTTTCCGGAACTGACCGTTGTGCAGGAAGCCTGCCCGATGTGGGTACCGTTAGTAGAAAACGGAGAATACGACAAACCGGGAGCCGACTACTTTGTGCAGCAGCATGTGGAACGTGTTTTGGCCAAAGATCCAAAAGTTGACACCCTCCTTCTTGCCTGCACCCACTATCCCCTTCTAATGAAAAAGATTCGTGAGTATACACCGGAACATGTTTCGGTATTAAGTCAGGGCGAAATTGTTGCGGAAAGCCTGAAGGACTATCTGAATAGGCACCCTGAGATCGATGAAAAATGTTCCAAAGGAGGAAGTCGACACTTTCTGACGACTGACTCCACGGAAGAGTTTGATGCACACGGCAAGGAATTCTTCGGCAATGAAATAACCTCAGAATATGTACACCTCTAGTTTTTGCCGCAGATCTGAACGGAAGGGTACAGATTAACGAGCGATGCTGTGCATCATTTGTAAATCAATTAATCTGTGCAAATCTGAGGCTACAGAAGCTTGCTGGCGAGATTTGCCAGTTCCGATCGCTCTCCTTTTTCCAGGTTGATGTGCGCATATAGATCATTATCATGCATACGGTCTACCAGGTATGAGAGTCCGTTGCTCTGGGTATCCAGGTACGGGGTATCAATTTGAAAAATATCACCGGTAAAGATCACCTTCGTATTTTCACCGGCCCGGGTGATAATGGTTTTAACCTCATGAGGCGTCAGATTCTGAGCCTCATCCACAATAAAGATCACATTCGACAGGCTACGTCCCCGAATATAGGCCAGAGGTACGATGCGCAGCTTCTCCGTTTCCACCATCTCGTCAATTTTCTTGAAAGGCTTGCTGCTCTCTTTAAACTGGTTTTTGATGAAAGAGAGGTTATCCCATAATGGTTGCATATAGGGATCTATCTTTGATTTCACATCTCCGGGTAAGTAACCGATATCCTTATTGCTCAAAGGGACTATAGGTCTTGCCAGATAGATCTGCTGAAAATCACGCCGCTGTTCCAGGGCACCGGCCAAGGCCAGTAATGTTTTGCCCGTACCTGCCGCTCCTGTAATGGTAACCAAAAGGTTCTCCGGATTCATGATAGCCTGCAGTGCAAAGGTCTGTTCTGCATTCTTAGGTTTGACCCCATAGGCTGCCAGTTTGTTCACCGGTTCGATCAGCTCAGACTTTGAGTTGTAATACCCGAGTGCAGAACTGGAGTGATTTTTCAGAATATAAAAGTGGTTGCTCGAAGGTTTGCTCTCGGTGACTTCTCCCGGTTTCAGATTGCCCTCGCGGTAAAATTTATTGATGAGCTCGGCATCCTCATACTTCACCTCGGTTTTACCCTTATAGAGGTGATCAATGTCCTTGACCTGTACCGTTTCATAATCTTCGGCTTCAATATTCAGCGCCCTGGCCTTGATTCTGAGATTGATATCCTTTGAAACCAGGATCACCTTTTTATCCGGCTCGTCTTCCATCAACTTGAGGGCGGAATTCAGAATGCGGTGATCGTTCTTCTGGTTGCCGAAAATGTCGGAAGCATCGACTTCACTCGACTCGTCCTTCAAAACCCTCAGCTTGCCATGGGTTCGCCCGTTGAGCGGTATCCACTGCTGCAGCATATTTTTGTCGGAAATTTTATCAAGATATCGGATGAATTCCCGCGCATGAAGGTTGATTACGTTATTTCCTTTCTTAAAGGTATCAAGCTCTTCCAGAACGGTGATGGGGATGGCGATGTCGTTCTTCTGGAAGTTTTTTACTGCGTCATAGTCATATAAAAGTACGGAGGTATCAAGTACAAAGATCTTTCGGGGCTTCTTGGCTCTGGGCATAAAGATCAGGGATTAAATTGAAAGAACGTCGGTGATGATATGAATCTATTTCAACGATATATAAACAAACAATGAGAAGCAATTCCTAAAGACATCTTAATTAAAAAATAATGCGGAAGGGGAAAGGGGTATAGGGTATAAGGTGGAAGGGTAAAGCTATTTCTTTTCTTTTTAAGTAAAAATTTGGTTTATCAGATTACTTCTAATTTAAATTAGAATTCTCGATACTATACATTCCTTGAAAATAACTTAACATAAGGCACTCCAAAGATTCATTTACAGGCTAATTCAGTTTGGCAATATCAAGGCAATTAAAAACAGCATTCCGGAACCGATTAGTACCCAGGACAGAGGTTTGGCAAAGTTAAAAGTGTAGCCTCCCCCGGTTCGTTTTGGCACAATGATACGTGGATCATCTCTATTGGAATAGATTAAATTACTCTGCCAGTTTGAGGACTCCTTTACGTGCTCTTCACCCCTGTTCTCACGGTGCCAGCGGGAACTGACAACAGAATTGTATACAAGCAGTACTACCAGAAATATCACGGCTACTGCTGCAATGGTCAGTTTCATAATCGACGTACTATTACCTTTTTATAAACCTAAGATCTGATTGCGAAGAGTGCAATTGCCGTGGCAATAGCGGCATTCAGACTCTCTACCTCCTTTTGACCGGGTGCAGATTCAATGCGGAGAGGTATTCTATGCTCTGAAAAGAGTTGTGGGTCAGCCCCGTTTGCTTCATTACCGGTAAGCAGTATGGTCTTTTCAGAAGTCTTGATTTCCCTGATATCCCGGGACCCCTCTCCACCATCCAGGATCAAAACTTGCCATCCGTGATTTTCAAACTCCTTGAGCCCGTTTTGAAGCTCAAGGTTGCAATGATTCAAAGAGCCGGTAGCACCTGCTGTACTTCGCACTACTTTGGGATGAAACAAGTCAACCGTTCCTTTACCGGATAGCAGCCCTGACGCACCGAACCAAACTGCAGTACGTATCATGGTTCCAAGATTTCCAGGATCCTGAATTCGGTCTGTCGCTAAAAGAATACCGGTTTCTTCAATCAACTCAGCAACCGGCGACTCGGGAGGCATTCTACATAGAGCCAAAACGCCCTGCGGTGAATCGGTATCGCTGATTTCCTGAAAGTATCCCCGATCAATGGAGGATGTCGGATAGTAATTTGCCTTTTCATCCCACTCGGGCTGATCCCAGTAATTTTGCGACTTATCGAAGAACAATTCTGCGATTTCAACTTTACCGTTATGAATAATCTGCTCTACCGCACGAGCTCCTTCTATCACAAAGAGTCGCTCCTGCTCGCGGTATTTTCTCCTGTTGAGTTTTCTTAGCAGTGTCAGCCGGCTATTGGATATGTCTTTCATTTCAGATATTTAAGATTATTCAGTAATAATATGCAGATGCATTGGCTGGCAATATGTTCTTAAAACATAAAAACTATCCTTATCTTTAACACGAATTATTAAGCACAACAAAAGTAGCACTATGGATTTTTTAAAGAACCTGGGTATCGAGAATAGTAATCCCGGCACAAGCACGGGACAAAATTTTTTGGGTGAGGATCATTCAGAAGAGATTATGAGTCAAACTCCGATTGACGGATCTGAAATTGCAAGCGTCACCATAACATCCCGAGCTGAATACGATGAAGTGGTAGAAAAGGCACAGGATGCATTCAAAGAGTGGCGTATGGTACCGGCCCCGGAGCGCGGTGAAATTGTACGTCAAATCGGCTTGGAACTCAGAGCCCACAAAGAAGATCTTGGCAAGCTGGTTTCTTACGAAATGGGCAAGATATATCAGGAAGGTCTAGGGGAAGTTCAGGAAATGATCGATATCTGTGATTTTGCCGTAGGCCTTTCCCGACAGCTTTACGGAAAGACCATGCAGTCCGAGAGACCGAAACATCGCATGTACGAGCAGTGGCATCCTCTCGGAATTTGCGGAATTATTTCCGCCTTTAACTTTCCGGTCGCCGTATATAGCTGGAATGCCATGATTGCAGCTGTTTGCGGAGACGTCATGATCTGGAAGGGATCGGAAAAGACCCCGTTGTGCGGAGTAGCTGTCCAAAAAATCATCGCTAAAGTTCTAAAACGAAACGGCATATCCGAAGGAGTTTTCAATCTCATAACAGGAGGAAGAGAAGTCGGTGAATGGATGGCTGAAGATGAGCGGATTCCATTGATTTCCGCCACAGGTTCAATTCGAATGGGCAAGGAAGTTGCCAAAACAGTGGGTGCGCGCCTGGGTAAAACCATCCTCGAACTTGGTGGCAACAACGCCATCATTATATCCGAACACTCCGATCTGGAAATGGCCATCAGGGCAACCGTCTTCGGCTCCGTCGGCACATGCGGACAGCGCTGCACCTCCACGCGCCGGCTCATTGTTCACGAATCGGTATTTGATGAACTAAAAGAACGACTGGTCAAACTTTACGATGGTATCAATATCGGAAATCCCCTGGATGAAGATACCCTTGTAGGTCCGATGATTGATGAAGATGCCGTTGACAACATGAATGCCGCTCTGAAGGAAGTTCAGGAAGCAGGCGGAGAGCTGGTCTATGGGGGCGAAACGGTTGATAAAGCAGGACTCGAGGGTGGCCATTATGTTAAACCGGCTATAGTCATTGCCCAAAACGATTATGAAATTGTTCAGGAAGAAACCTTTGCCCCGATTCTTTACCTGATCAAATACAGTGATCTTGATGAAGCCATCGCCATGCATAACGGCGTTAAACAGGGACTGAGCTCCTCCATGTTTACCCTAAATATGCGAGAAGCTGAAACCTTTTTGAGTTCCCGGGGATCAGATTGCGGTATAGCCAATATCAATGTCGGAACCAGTGGAGCAGAGATTGGAGGCGCTTTCGGTGGTGAAAAAGAAACAGGCGGCGGCCGGGAATCCGGGTCGGACGCTTGGAAAGCCTACATGCGACGACAGACCAATACCATCAACTGGGGAGACGAGATGCCCCTGGCACAGGGAATTGAATTTGATGTAGAGTAAGAGCCGGAGATTAGATGTTGGATGTTAGAAGCTGGATGTTGGAAATTATAAATTAGGATCCAACCTCTAGCTTCCAACCTCTAGCTTCTAGCTTCTAATTTCTAAAGTAGGCTAAAAGAGAGCCCTACCGACAGAACCTGCTTAATCTGCGCCTTCGTGGAAAAGTCATCATCATAGATCACCACGAATTGAAAAGATGTGTTCAGGTAATCATTAATCTTACCGATCACTTCGTTTGAGAACACGATATCCGTACTCTTAATATTGCGCTGCAGGTTGGTAAAGGTTTCGAAGATACTGATGAGTTTTACATTGCTGACAATGGTTTTCTCAAAATTTAGGCCGGTGGCATAACCGGGCTCAAAACGAAATTTTTCTCCCGGCTTCAATCCGTAACGTTCGGAGAGACGTGTATCGGAAACGATGGTCTCTTTAAAAGCCAAACCTGCCTCAGCTGTAAAATAATCAGCGGGATTATAAGCGATACCGGCTATTTGTGTAAAGTAGGCCGGTGCAAAAAACTTGGATATCAGAATCGGATCTTGACCATCCGGGACATTGTAATCAAATCCTTCATCAAACTGGGTGGCAAAATTGATATTCCCGAAGGCACTCCAGCGTTCATCATCAAACAGATAGCTGAACTTATTGTTTACGGCAATACGGTCGTCGGTCTTCCGTGTTCCTTCGCCTTCCAGCTTTGCTTTACCGTATTTCAGATTGGTGGTCAAGGCATAGGCAAATTTGTCTTTTCGGTAGCGAAGATTAAAAACCGTAGAAGCCGTTACGCTGATGGTATTTACACCACCCTGACTCCAGTTGCGATAGGCAGCCTGTGAGCCGTTAAATCCACCCACCCAGTTATAATCCCAGCCTACCAGCGTGTCGCTTACAATAAAAGCACTGTTTACCTTTGAAATATCACTGGCAGAAATGTCATCATCCTCACTTAATAAATCACTGATTTCAATCGCTTCCTGGGCTGAAGTTGTAGTCACACTAAAAAAACAAAGCAATAGTGTGAGAGCGGTCGTAATAATTTTATCCATCTGTTTCGATATTATTCATGATTAATAGTGCGCCTAAACTACAACATTTTAGTTTTTTGGGAAAGTGACAAATCTAGTGAAGCGACTTTTCCAAAATGACCGTAAAAGGCTCACCATTTTTTAATTCGAGGTGCACATGTTCATCGAGTTTGGTAGGCAGATCAAGACCTACGAAGCGGGCAATAATTGGATATTTACGATGACCGCGGTCTACCAGCGTAACAGTATGGACCTCATCGGGCGCATGATCTCGTGTAATCAGCTTGAGGGCCTCAAACATGGTAGTCCCTGAAAAGATCACATCATCAACCAGTAAAACATACTTACCTTGCAGTGAAAAATCCGTTTTTGAGGAGCTGTTTTTCTTCACCTCAAGCCTATTGCAAGCGATGGGATTGTCAAGGAGATCTTTCAGATAGCGGCAAAGCATTTCAGAAACCGCATACCCCCTTTTGTTGATACCCAGCAGAACCAGTTCTTTGGATGCCTTATTATCCTCTGCAACCTGGTGCGCAATTCGCTTTAGAGAACGCTCGATTCGCTTTGCATCCATTAGGGCGAGGGTATCTTCAGTGTCCTTATTCATGTGTCTTTAAATTTTTATATACCAGGTTAAACTTATGTAACGTTATTTAAACTGATTAGCTTTTTCAGTAACTTAATGTAGCAAAGAAGACAGGAAGCCACCAACCTAAAAACAGGGAGAATAATATGGCAAAGCGCTCAAATTTAACACAATTCCTCTTAACAGCCAGCTCATTTGCAGGCGGTGTAGCACTCGGTTTGCTATTAGCACCCAAATCAGGCAGAGAACATCGCCAGTGGATCAATGAGCAGACAACTGAAATTGCCGACTGGGTAGATTCCCAGGGTAAAGAAGTATTGAAGAGAGGCAGCGAACAGATTTCCGGTGTTAGCAGGAAAGTACGAAACGGCATTAAAGACAGCATCCCCGATCTTTACGATGCTACGGAAAATATCAAGCTCGAAGAATCAGATTTTATAGGTGTCTAGGGATTATTCATATCCCGAAGAACTGCTTCACTGGGTCTGGAAAACTTCCAGGCTTAAATCAGAACATCTTGAAACGATATCAGGAGAACAGGTTACTGTTTTTGATACAGGTATTTCTAACCCTGCAGACGGGCCCGATTTCCTCAATGCACGGGTGCAAATAGGTTCGCTCCAATGGTTTGGCGATGTGGAAATACATTGGCGAACCGGAGACTGGAATCATCACAATCATCACACCGATACCAACTACAATCGGGTCATCCTGCATCTGGTATGGAATCACGACGATTCCGAAGTCACAAGGCACGATCGAACCTCCATTCCAACCCTGGAAATCAAACCTTTCCTCAGCGAGAGCCTGCAAGCTTTTCTGGAGCGCTACCGGCAACCTGATCTTCTTCCCTGCAGCTCTCATATCTCCTACATTTCACAGGCAGCTTTTGAGAATCAGCTCAACAAAGCCAAACATCAGTATTTTGAGCAAAAGGTGAATGATCTCCTGAAGTTCTGGGATGCTTCTTTACCTCCTTCCATGGCCTGGAGGCAAATGCTGGCAGTCGGTCTTTTTGACGCCTTTGGTATTCCCCATAACCGCAGGCCGCTTAGAGAGTTGGCTCATCACCTGTTTCCTCAATTGAACAATTCCACCCGGAAAGAAGACTTCGTTTCCCTTGCCATAAAATCATCAGGCTTACGATCTGAAGGTTCTACTGAACAAAACAGGTGGAACCATAAGGGCTGTCGTCCCTCCAACCAGCCTAAAGTCCGCATAGGGCAAGCTGCCGCCTATTTGTGGGAAATCCATAAATTCCCTTTCAAAGACTTTCTTGTAAAGGACCCTATGCCTCTTTGGAATCGCCTGCACAGAAAGTTGACAAATACTGAATTGCCCGGTCGGCAAACACGTGATATCATGTGCGCCACGGTGTGGCTTCCCTCCTTCTTTATACTCGGAAATCTTTTCGCTTCCACTGAGCTAAAAAGCAGATCTTATGAACACTGGAAAAATCGTGATACCCGGCTGCCCAAAAGCTTGCTTGAGCCCTTCCGTTCATCCGGTTTTCCTGCAGCATCATACCAAAAATCCCTTGGCGCCATTTATCAGCTTCGCTCCTATTGCCGACCGAGGCATTGCGATAAATGCAAGGTATTTAAAAGTGTAATTTCTTCTTGATTACAAATAGGTAAATTCATATCATCAGAGTCTCTAAAAAAGGGGAATTTTTGCCCGGTCGTCTAATGGCAGGACAGCGGTTTTTGGTACCGTCAGTGGGGGTTCGAGTCCTCCCCGGGCAACTTAAATGATGATAGAAAGGATGACTGCAAAGCCATCCTTTTGTTTTATCTCAACCTACGAATCATAAAATTCCATTGGAAACACCTTTAGCCATATTTGCCGGCAGAAGTAATCTGGCTCTCTCTAGGGCAATTGCCGAGCATTATGGAACAGAACTGGGTGAGGTTACTATCAAACCTTTTTCTGATGGCGAGTTGTACGTGAAGTACGAACAGAGTATTCGTGGCGAAGATATTTTTGTGGTTCAATCCACACCGCCTCCGGGCGATAACATTATGGAATTGCTGCTGCTGCTGGATGCCGCCAAGCGCGCATCTGCAAAAAGAGTGACTGCAGTTATTCCCTATTTCGGATATGCACGGCAAGATCGTAAGGATCAGCCCCGCGTATCCATCGCTTCCAAGCTTCTGGCAAATGTGTTGACCGAAGCGGGAGCTGATCGCATTTTGACAATGGACTTACATGCAGCCCAGATCCAGGGCTTTTTCGACATTCCGCTGGATCACCTGTATGCAAGTCGATTGTTTATCGATCATTTTAAAGAGCAACCTATTGAAAACCTAGTGGTTGTTGCACCGGATGTAGGTAGCCTTAAGATGTCGCGTTCTTATGCCAAAAGGCTGGGTGCGCGTCTTGCATTTATTGATAAGCGACGTCCGAAGCAAAATGTTGCTGAGGTGATGAATATTGTCGGTGAAGTGAAAGGTAAGAATGTTTTGATAGTCGATGATCTTATCGACACAGCCGGAACATTGACCAATGCCGCCTCTGCTTTGAAAGAACGCGGCGCCTTAAACATTACTGCTACATGCACGCATCCAATATTGTCGGGACCTGCATACCAGCGGATTGAAGATTCACCGATTGACCAATTATTGGTCACGGATACGGTACCGTTACGTAAACCTTCGAGCAAGATAAAGGTATTAAGTGTAGCGGGAATATTTGCTGAAGCAATACAGCGTATTCATACCAATGACACCATCAGCGCGCTTTTTGATGATTAAGAGATTCCGGATGTTGAAGAACGAACTGCCGGACGAGCAGCGGGTTTGAAAATTAAAATTTATAGAACTTAAATCTAAGGTCCACTGAGTTTAACTTTAGCACTTGTTTGTATCAGTGGCCAAAATTAACGACCAAGAATTATGACTACTCCAGAAGTTGTAGAATTAGAAGGGAAAAAAAGAGAAACAGGCCGAAAAGCTGCTGATGCTTTGCGTGACTCAATGCGCGTGCCCAGTGTACTCTATGGCCCTGAACTGGATGAGAATATCCATTTCTCCATCGACGAGCTTGAACTTGAAAAAGCCATACTTGCTAAAAGCAAACGGCAAATTATCGAACTCCAGATCGATGGCCAAACGTACAAAACACTTCTTAAGAAGGCGGAATATCACCCAATAAACGATCGTCCTATTCACGTTGACTTTTATGCCTTGGAAAAAGATCACAAGGTAACCTTGAGTGTGCCGATTCGCTTGTCAGGTACGCCTATCGGTGTTACGGAAGGAGGTGGACGAATATTCCAGCCTATGCACAGACTTCGTATTAAAGTGTTACCGGAGAATATTCCCGGCGACTATACTGTGGATATCTCCCAGCTCGAAATTGGCGATTCTCTGCACGTTAGAGATCTTGAACTGGAAGGCATTATACCGCTTGACGATCTAAGCCAGACGATTGCAACCATTCGACCTCCGAAATCCGAAGCTCTGCTTACTTCATCTCTCATTACTGAAGAAGAGCCTGAAGAAGTTGAGGAAGGTGAAGAACTTGCTGAAGGTGAAGAGCCGATTGAAGGCGAAGCTACTGAAGGCGAGGGCGAAGAAGGAGAAGGCGAAGAAGAATCAACAGAATAGTATTATTCTAATCCAGCATATTTGTTATGCCTGTAATTGTAGGTTTGGGTAATCCCGGTAGCAAATATGCTGGCACACGCCATAATATTGGTTTTGATTTCTTAGACCGGCTGGCAGCTGAGCTGTCAGTTTCTCTGGGGCCTGGAAAAGGCCCCTTTCATATAGGTAACGGAGTATTTCAAAGGGAAAAGGTCATTCTTATTAAACCGACCACCTACATGAATCTCAGTGGTGATGCTGTGCAGCAGGTACTGCATTACTACAAAATAGATGCCGAAGAATGCCTCGTTTGTTATGACGATCTGGACTTGGATATAGGCGATATCCGGCTTAGGCAAAAAGGGAGCGCCGGCGGACATAATGGAATTAAAGATATCATATTAAAATTGGGGACCGATCACTTTCCAAGATTACGTATCGGAATCGGGAATAATTTTCCGAAAGGGCAACAGGTAAATTATGTGCTTTCCAAATTTAAACCTGAGGAAAAGAAAAAAATCAACGAGACATTGGACACCGCTGTACAGGCTGCCCTCACTTTTGTTACAGACGGTATTGACAAGGCTATGAATTCTTATAACTAATCGACACATAACGCTGACTTAAATCAACGCTAACATGAATACCATAATCACCTATTTAATACCGGCAGCAGGAGTCATTGCGCTGTTGTATACATTTTTCAAATCATCATGGGTTTCAAAACAGGAAATTGGAACCGATAAGATGGGAAAGATTAGCCAGCACATTGCTAAAGGTGCCATGGCTTTTCTCAAGGCAGAATACAAAGTTCTTTCCATATTTGTACTCTGCGTGGCTATTATTTTAGGCCTATCTGCAAATCCCCAAACTTCACACTGGCTAGTGTCCGTATCATTTGTAGTGGGAGCCATCTGCTCGGGACTTGCAGGTTTTATCGGAATGAAAGTTGCCACCAAGGCTAATGTCCGTACCACTAATGCTGCAAGAGAAAGCCTTGGCAAAGGTTTGAATATTGCTTTTGCCGGCGGATCCGTTATGGGTCTCGGTGTGGTAGGTCTGGGAGTACTTGGGCTCAGCCTTCTCTTCCTGATTTTCGGTGAGATGTTCGGAACCGGTGTCGAAAGCATCAACAAAGTACTCGCCGTGGTTACCGGATTCTCTTTTGGCGCCTCTTCTATTGCACTTTTTGCACGTGTAGGCGGCGGTATTTATACCAAAGCTGCTGACGTAGGTGCTGACCTTGTAGGTAAGGTGGAAGCCGGAATTCCGGAAGACCATCCCCTGAACCCCGCTACTATTGCCGACAACGTAGGTGATAATGTCGGTGATGTTGCCGGTATGGGTGCCGACCTTTTTGAATCATATGTAGGATCCATTATCGGAACCATGGTATTGGGTGCTGCTTTTATGGTAAGTCCTGAATGGGCAGATAATTTTTCAGGCCTATCGGCTGTATTGTTGCCCTTGGTACTTGCCGGAACGGGAATTCTGACTTCCATTCTGGGTACCTTCTTTGTTCGCGTAAAAGAAGGAGGCAATCCGCAGGCTGCCCTTAATATCGGTGAATTTATCTCTGCAGCCGTCATGCTGGCTGCTTCCTGGTTTATTATTCACTGGATGCTTCCGGAAAGCTGGATGTTCAATGGTATTGAATACAATCCTACCGGAGTATTCTGGGCTACGATCTTTGGTCTGTCTGCCGGACTCTTGATTGGTCTAATTACCGAGCACTACACCGGAACCGGAACGAAGCCCGTAATTTCTATTGTAAAACAATCGGTTACCGGTTCGGCCACCAATATTATTGCCGGCCTGGGAGTGGGAATGATTTCCACAGCGATACCTATTGTCATTATTGCAACTGCTATTATTGGAGCATATCACTTTGCAGGTCTTTACGGAATTGCAATTGCTGCTGTAGGAATGCTTTCTAACACCGGTATTCAACTGGCGGTTGATGCCTACGGTCCGATTTCTGACAATGCCGGCGGTATTGCAGAGATGTCTGAACTTCCAAGTGAGGTACGTGAACGCACTGATAAACTGGATGCCGTCGGTAACACCACCGCGGCAATCGGTAAAGGTTTTGCCATCGGTTCTGCAGCACTTACGGCCATTGCACTTTTTGCTGCCTTTATCACCGCCTATGAAACGGTAAATCCCGGTGTTACTGTAACTATTGGGGTAACAAATCCCTTTGTGATGGCATCTCTTTTTGTGGGCGCCATGCTTCCTTTCCTCTTCTCTGCTCTTTCCATGAACGCAGTAGGACGCGCCGCAATGTCAATGATTGAAGAGGTACGTCGACAGTTCCGCGATATCCCTGAATTGAGAGCCGGATTGGATGCTATGAATCGCAATGAAGGTAAAAAACTGACGGAATGGTCGGACGAAGATCGCAAGACCTTTGAAGCAGCCGACGGTAAAGCCGAATATGAGAAATGTGTTGAAATTTCTACAACCGCCTCTATTCGTGAAATGGTTGCTCCCGGTGTACTTGCTGTGGCAGTTCCTGTTGCTTTCGGTTTCCTGGGTGGAGCGGAAATGCTGGGCGGACTGCTGGCAGGTGTTACCGCATCCGGTGTGCTGATGGCTCTTTTCCAGTCAAATGCCGGCGGTGCCTGGGATAATGCCAAGAAAATGATTGAAGAAGGTTTTGATCACGATGGAACCCAATTGAAGAAAGGTACGGAAGCTCATAAAGCTGCCGTAGTCGGTGATACGGTTGGTGATCCTTTCAAGGATACTTCCGGCCCTTCACTGAACATTCTGCTCAAGCTGATGTCGGTTGTAGCACTTGTTATTGCAACCATGATCTAAGGCAGAACATAACTTTTACTTTCCAGCCCCGTCGTAATTTTATGACGGGGCTTTTTTTATTGCGTTTTATCGCATACCGCATATTTCGTATTTTTATTAGCTTATTAACCAATACTTCCAAATACCCGATACTTCTCCATGGATATTTTCAAACTATTTTTTGAGCACGATCTACGCCTCGACAAGCTGGCAAAGCGCAATGCCAATAAAACCGAAGAAGAGGTGGAAGCTTCGCTGGCAGATTTCATGAAGCCCACCCCCACCTATTCCAAGTTTTATCTGACCGGTACCCGGTTGAAAGAGGAGGTTTTTGGACTGAATACTCTTGATCGATGGGAAGATATCCGTAACAGCCTGGAGAGTGTGTTTGAAGATAGCCATATACAAACAGTAAACGGACTCCTCTCCTCCCTGAAAGAGGCAATCGATAACACAGAGATTGGTGAGGCGATCATCATAAGTTCGGAAATTGACACAGACCTGCCGATTCCCTCACTTTCTGTAGACAAAGAATCAAACGTGGGACATTTTAAAGAAGAGTTAAGCAAGGTTCTCGAAGCCGGTCACCGGGTATTGTATAAGGAGCAGGCTCATGACGGTTTTGACCTGCATCTTTTTTCAAAAGAAAATATATACGAGCATCTTTTCCATGCGTTCAAACCCCTGGTGAGACCGGATTTTCGGTTCTTCAGCATAAACAGCAGAAGGATGCGCTCCGAAAGACACTTCTATTTTGAAACCTGGACACTCAACAAACCGCCCCACGGTGCCGAGGAGGTTTTACCCCAGACGGTGCTTTGATGCTGGTCAACTACGCTAAAGCTACGTTGACTACAGATGCTGGATGCTGGATGCTGGAACAGGCGGATAGATTTTAAATAACTGTTCAAACCTAAATCAGCATCTACTTTTCACGTTTTCACATCTCACACCACAACGCAAATCACTCTTTCAGGTGACTAATAATCAGCAAGCGGCTGCTGGTTTCGGGATCATAGGCATGGCCCTCATAGTCCCCGTAAACATGATCAATTACAAGATTTCGTTTTGCCATCTCCTCCTGGAACCACTCTAAAGGATAGAGCTTGACGCGCTCTGAATAGGTCCGCTCACCGTTTACCCGCTCTCCTGAGAATTCTATCTCTTTGAAGATACTGCCATTGCTAATGTAGCGCTCAATATCGTAATGAATACCTTGAAACTCGCCGCTGTCTGACGGACGATAACTCTCTCGCACTTTTTTAGCGTTCAGATAATCAAGCACAAAGATGCCGTCTGGTTTCAACATTTTTACCACGCTGTCAAAAACACTGGCATTTTCTTCATCGGATTCAAAGTACCCGAAGGTGGTAAAAAGATTGACGATGGCATCAAAGCTTTCATCCAAAGGATTCCTCATATCGCGAACTTCAAACCGGATATTATCTAACCCCATCTTTTCGACTTTTTCCCTGGCAGTCTTGATGGCCTGGCGGGATAAGTCAATTCCTTTCACGCTAAAGCCTCTCTTGTTTAGGTTTATGGAGTGCCGTCCCCTGCCGCATCCCAAATCAAGTATTTTGGAACATTTATTCAGTTCCAATTCATCAATGAGAAGCTCAACCAGCTGTACAGCCTCAGCTTCATCTCTATTGGAGTACAATTTTTCATACAGAGGGCTGTCAAACCACTCTTCAAACCAATCCATTTGTTACCTGCTAGTTTTCTATTCACCGCAAATATACTGAAAAGGGAATAGGGAAATAAATCCTCAATTCATTTCAGGTTAATTTTTAAAAATTCATTAACTTTTAGTTAGTTAACCGTTAACAGTGTTAAGTACCGAGTCAAGCAATGGTTTTCCATTTTAATCGTTAGGTATTTTTAGCCTTAATTACTGATCTCATACCCGGCTTGGCTTATCCACAAAACTATAATTGTCATCACAGATCCATTTGAATCTATGCGAAGATTTATAGCTACTATTTGTTTCATTTTTATTGGGACCTATTCGGCGCTGGCAAGCGGCTTCTCCATCTATGAAGCCAGTGTCCGTGCCAACGGTATGCTGGGCGCCTTTTCTGCCTATGCAGACCATGTAACAACGATTTACTACAATCCCGCCGGACTTTCGGGCCTTGACGGCATCCAGATTAGTGCGGGAGCCACTATTATTGCACCTCGCACCTCGTTCAGAAATTTGAGTCCGCTGGCATCTGCAGGAGAAAAGTTCGACATGCAAAAACAGGAATTTTTGGTTCCCAATTTCTTTGGTTCATACCAGGTTGCTGACGGCTTCACAGTCGGTGTCGGTGTCTACGCTCCTTTTGGTCTTGGAACGGAATGGGATCAAAACTGGGTGGGCCGTGGTGAGTCTATTGAAGCAAACATTCAGACACTTTTTGCAAATCCTGCTATCGGTTACGAACTACCCGATTTTGGAATCGGAGACATAAAAATCGGTGCGGGTTTACAGGTAGCTTTCTTCGGAGAAGTTTCTCTGCGTAGGGCTATTCGCCAGTTTACACCGGAAGCAAGCTTTAGCCTCGACGGAGAGTTAAAAGAACCTGCCTTTGGCTTTAATGCGGGTATTCTGTACAGCCCGATCGAAGAACTCACCCTGGGCTTTACTTACCGCAGTGAAGTTAAGACCGAATATGAAGGAAACGGTAATTTCAGAAATCTACCGGGACGCATACAGGTGCCGGTAGAAGGAAGTGCTGAAATTGATCTTCCGGCAAGCTGGGTAGCGGCTGTAAACGTAAAACCTATGGAAGGTCTCACTGTTGAAGCAGATTATGTATGGTGGGGTTGGTCCAGTTACGATGAATTGCGCATTGAGTTTAAGGAACCCGTTCCTGTACTTGGAATTACCGAGACCGTAAGCGAAAGAAATTATGAAGACAGCTGGCAAATTCGTCTCGGTGCTGAATACACAGAACTGCCGCTTGAATTTCTGACTGTTAGAGCCGGTATTGCCTATGATAAGAATCCGATTAAGGATGAATACGTTGATCCCACACTCCCGGATTCCGATCGATGGTTGTTTTCAGGTGGAGTAACATTCACAGTTACAAACTACATGGATATCGATGCTTCCTACATCTTTATTCGTGGCAAAGAACGCCGCGTCGAAGGTACCGAGAGCGGCATAGACGGTGTATACAATACCCATGCAAACCTTCCGGGTTTGGGCGCCACCCTGAAATTTTAATTTAATATTCTAAGAGGATATCAGAGTTATGAAGTTTACGTTCAAAAAAACATCTATTTCAGTCTTGGTACTGCTGCTAATGGTTTTGGCAGGCTGTGAAGATTACAGTAGCCTGAACCTGAAGCCGATAGATTCAGGCAATGCCGATTACAGCAACTATGTAGCGGTAGGCAACAGCCTTACCGCGGGATACCAGAACAGTTCCCTTTATGCGTCGGGTCAGCAATTTTCATTCCCTAAGCAAATTGCCCGTCAGCTGCGTATTGAAGAATCATTTGATCAGCCGTTGATCAGCGATCCCGGAATTGGGGGAAGAATTGAGCTGAACAGCCTGAATCCGATCGGACTTGAAGTTACCAGCAGCCGGGGGACTCCATTTAATCAAAACCAAAAACCCTTTAAAAACCTGGGTATTCCGGGATCTATCCTAGTGGATTATTTAAACCCTAATAACCAGGGTCAGTTGAAAGAACGTTCAACGAATCCACAGAACCCGGCTTTCAATCCTTTTTACAGCATTGTATTGCCCAACAACGAGCTTGCCAAAGATGCACCCAATATTCACAACCAGGTCGTGGCTCAGAACCCGACTTTTGTAACATTCTGGCTCGGTAATAACGATGTATTGGGATATGTGACCTCAGGGGGGCAAAGTGCTCAGGGGATTACCGACCCTGCCGTTTTTGCACAGCTTTACCAGGCGTCAGTCCAGGCACTGCAGGCAACCGGTGCCAGCGTAGTAGTCTACAATATTCCTGATGTAACCAGTATTCCCTATGTCTTCTTACTGCGTTCCCAACTGGAGCAGCAAGGAGCCATTACCTTCAATGAAGATACACAAAGTTACCAACTGGTTACGGAACAGGGTAACTTTGATATTTATATCTCCGTTGACGGTAACGCAGAAGTTATGAGGCAGGACGATTTTCCCACACTGCGCGCCCAGGAGTTTTTTGTACAGGTTCAGCGAGGCAACATCCCGCCGCCTATTCAACCGGAGAATGCCATTCCCGACAACCTGGTTCTTGATGGAAGCCTGGGAGATGGTGACCCGACCAATTCGGAACTGGAACAGGCAGCTGCCGCTGTTCAACAATTCAATGCTACTATTGCCAGCGCTGCTTCATCGGCAGGTTTCGGTCTGGTTGATATCAATGCCATCTATAATGAGGTCATTACCAACTATCAAACCAACGGCGGCGGTTACAGCACCAATGGAATAAAGCTGCAACCCCTTCCCGGTTCATTATTTTCTTTCGACGGTATTCACCCAACCAATCGTGGTGCCTCAGTCATAGCCAACGAAACCATTAAAGTGATGAACAGCACTTTTGGTTCTTCTGTCGACTTGATCGACGTAAGTGATATTCCGGAAGGACTCCCGGTTGATTAACATGATTCAGTCTTTAAGGCAGTCATCACACGGTGACTGCCTTTTTTATTTTACCAAATTTGAGATACCTTCCGCATGTCAATATTTAAGCTGAATTGAATTGATAAGCATGAACTACACCGAAAGGCTAAAAGATGCCCTTCGTGAATCAGGTACCTGCCTATGCGTAGGTCTTGATCCCGATCTGGGTCGCATACCAAAATCTGTAAGTGGAGCATACGATACGCGTCCTGAGCAAGTGGTTGCCTTCTTAAAAACTGTGATCGACTGTACCAAGGATAACTGCGCCGCCTACAAACCAAACCTTGGCTTTTTTGAAGCACTCGGAGCTACGGGTCTGGAGGTATTCCGTGAAGTGATAGACTATATTCCCGAAGGTAAGATTGTCATTGCTGATGTAAAACGCGGTGATATCAGTTCTACAGCCGAGCATTATGCCAAAGCCTACTTTGAAACCTTTGATGTAGATGCCATCACCATCAATCCGATGATGGGTTTTGAGTCCCTCCAACCTTTTCTGGATTATCCCGGCAAAGGAGTCTATACGCTTACGCTTACCTCAAATCCGGGTGCCCGGGACTTCCTGATGAAACCCTTTGAAGGGCATGAAACGATGGCGGCCTACATAGCTCAAAACCTCGCTGAAATGCAGCAGAATCATAGCACGCATTTGGGCATGGTTATTGGAGCAACCAATACCGAAAATCTTAGTGATGTGCTGCATGAGCATCCCAAAGGAAACCTGTTGATACCCGGAATCGGGGCGCAGGGCGGTTCTATTGCCGATCTTGCAAAAGTATTGTCAGATCATAAAGGTCTGCCCCTTATAAACTCCAGCAGAAGCATTATATATGCCGGAGAAGGCACCGAAGATTGGCAGCAAGCCATTGGCAAACAGTCACGCACCATGAAACAAGCTTTAACTTCTATTACCTCCAGTTATGTCAGCTAGCTCTTCAAAAGACGAAGTGATCATTTATACCGACGGTGCTTGTAGCGGAAACCCGGGGCCGGGCGGCTGGGGAGCCTTGCTCATATGGAGAGGAAAAAAAAGAGAGCTGACTGGAGCGGAACCCGAATCCACGAACAACCGTATGGAAATGCGCGCCGTCATTGAAGCATTGAAAGCTCTGAAGCGTCCCTGTCACGTTAAAATCCACAGCGACAGCGCATTGATTGTAAATGCCTTCAAACAAGGCTGGATTGAAAACTGGAAAAAGCGGGGATGGAAAAAGGCTAATAAGAAACCTGTGGAAAATCAGGATCTCTGGAAAGAGATGTTAACAGCAATGGACGATCATAAAGTCAGCTGGATCAAGGTCAAAGGACATGCCGATAACGAACTTAACAACCGCGTAGACCGGCTGGCGGTTGAAGCATCGAAGAAGTATCAGTGAGGGAGAAGGGAGAAGAAAATTGGTTGTAACAGCGATACTATCCAAGTTCCAACTTCCAGCTTCTAGTTTTGAGACTGATTCAAGCGTGGACGCTGGTCACAGCTTTTTAATTTAACAACCCTCTCACATCCAATTTCTAACCACCAACTTCCAACATCTAGCTTCCAGCTTCAAAATTCGCAAAAGGCTTCATGTTCAGGTCTGAATACATCCCCTGCTGAGCCATCATATATCCTGTAACCGCGATCATAGCAGCATTATCCGTGCAGTAGGCCATCTTTGGTATATGCAGTTTGATGCCGAGTTCAGCAGCCAGGGATTTGGCTTTTTCACGAAGCATGGAATTGGCTGAGACGCCACCGGCAAGTAGCATGCTTTGCACACCGGTTTCTTCAACTGCTTTTCTGAGTTTTTTGACCAGTACTTCCGTAATCGCCTCAGAAACACTGGCGCAGATGTCATTCAGATGTTCTTCCAGGAAGCTTTCCCTATTGTCTTTCTCTTCCAGGTAATACAATACCGATGTTTTTAAGCCTGAAAAACTGAATTCAAACCCCTCATTCAGTAGTGCCTGTGGGAATCGATGAAATTCAGGATCACCGGTTTTCGACTTTTCATCAATAACGGGTCCTGCCGGATAGGGTAGCCCGAGTATTTTACCGATTTTATCGAACGCCTCCCCTGCTGCATCATCTCTTGTTCGTCCCAATACTTTCTGATTAAAAGGCCCTTCCACCAGGACCAGCTGAGTGTGCCCCCCTGAAACAGTGAGCGAGACGAAAGGGTACTCCGGATTTTCATCAATAAAATTTGCATATATGTGGGCATCCATATGATTCACTCCGATAAGCGGGATATTCCGGGCTACCGACATCCCTTTGGCAAAGCAGATCCCGACAAGAAGTGCCCCCATTAAACCGGGGCCCTGAGTTACGGCTATGGCATCTATCTCTTTGATAGAAACATTGGCCGTATCCAGTGCCTGTCGAACTGTCCCCCAGATTGTTTTGTGATGGGCTCGCGATGCCAGTTCGGGCACAACCCCGCCATACCTTCGGTGAACCGATTGTGAGGCAATTATATTTGATTTGAGGCCTTCTTTCGTGTAGACAGCGGCTGCTGTCTCATCACAGGAAGATTCTATACCCAGTATGGTCATGTCAACCGTTATATTAACAAAGCTTTTCTTTTATCCTGGGGCAAATATAAGGCATTTCCCAGAGTCACCATAAACCTATAGGCAAATGTATACATAAAAAAAGCCTCCCATCATTCGATGAGAGGCTTTTAGTTTATGAAGTTTTCTGAAGCTTGTGCTTACTTGTTGTCCTCTTCTTCATCGACAACTTCGAAATCGGCATCTACCGCTTCGTCCTCTTCTTTAGAGGATTCAGCTTGAGCTCCTCCGCCAGGCTGTTGTCCGTTACCCGGTCCGGCTGCGCCGGCTTGAGCCTGTTCTTGCTGTGCGGCCTGGTATATTTCCTGAGAAGCTTCATTCCAAGCTTCGTTCAGTTCTTCCATGGCTGCATCGAGTTCATCCACATTTTCTTCTTTGTGGAGTTTCTCAACTTTTTCAAGAGCGGATTCAATTTTCTCTTTGTTGCCTTCAGATATCTTATCCTTATGCTCATCAAGCTGCTTGCGTGTTGAGAACACGAGACTGTCGGCTTCATTCAGCTTTTCAGTACGTTCTTTAATACGCTGATCTTCTTCAGCATGCTCTTCGGCATCTTTCTTCATCTTCTCGATTTCCTCTTCGGAAAGTCCGGAAGAAGATTCAATACGGATGCTCTGTTCTTTGCCTGTGCCTTTGTCTTTGGCACTCACGTTCAGCACACCGTCAGCATCGATATCAAAGGTAACCTCAATCTGAGGCACGCCTCTTGGTGCCGGCGGGATTCCATCAAGATGGAACCGTCCGAGTGTTCTGTTGTCCTGTGCCTTGGCACGCTCACCCTGCAGGATGTGAATCTCAACGCTGGTCTGATTATCAGCTGCCGTTGAGAAGGTCTCCGTCTTGCTGGTTGGGATCGTCGTATTGGCTTCGATCAGGTTCGTGGTTACACCGCCAAGAGTCTCAATACCGAGCGTCAGCGGAGTAACATCCAACAGTACCACGTCATCGACATCGCCGGACATTACACCACCCTGAATAGCGGCGCCAACTGCTACCACTTCGTCAGGATTTACTCCTTTACTTGGATCCTTACCGTAGAATTCTTTTACAACTTCCTGAATTTTCGGTATTCGAGTGGATCCACCTACAAGAATTACCTGGTCAATATCATTCTTGCCTAGGTCGGCATCTTCAAGCGCCTTTTTGCAAGGATCAATGGTTTTTTGGACCAGATCATCGATCATCTTCTCAAACTGTGCGCGAGTGATGTCGATATTCAGATGCTTGGGACCGGAGTCGGTTGCCGTAATAAAGGGCAAGTTGACATTGGTCTTTTGTGAACTGGAAAGCTCAATTTTGGCTTTCTCAGAAGCATCTTTCAGTCGCTGCATGGCCATCGGATCTTTTCTCAGATCGATGCCTTCATCTTTCTTAAATTCCGAAGCCAGATGATCAATGAGACGAGAGTCAAAATCGTCACCGCCAAGATGCGTATCTCCACGGGTGGACTTCACTTCAAATACTCCGTCGCCCAGCTCAAGGATAGAAACATCAAATGTACCTCCACCAAGGTCATAAACTACGATGGTTTGATCTTGATCTTTCTTATCAAGGCCGTAAGCCAAAGAAGCGGCTGTAGGTTCGTTAATAATTCGTTTTACGTTCAGTCCGGCAATATCACCGGCTTCCTGAGTTGCTTTACGCTGTGCATCGTTAAAGTATGCAGGTACGGTAATGACGGCGTCCGTCACTTTTTCACCCAGATACTCCTCAGCCGTCTGTTTCATCTTCTGCAGGATCATGGCTGAGATTTCCTGTGGTGCGTACTTTCTATCTTCAATTTGTACACGCGCCGTATCGTCATCCCCTTTTACAATTTCATAGGAAGCCTGTTTAGCTTCTTCTTTTACCTCATCATAAAGACGACCCATGAATCGTTTGATGGAGGAAATTGTTTTTTCGGGATTTGTAATAGCTTGTCGTTTGGCGGGTGCTCCAACCAGTCGCTCTCCGTCTTTCGAGAAAGCAACAACGGAAGGAGTTGTTCTACCACCTTCTGAATTCTGTATTACTACAGGTTCGTTTCCTTCCATTACGGAAACGCAGGAGTTGGTAGTACCCAAGTCAATTCCTATAATTTTACCCATAATGCTTATCTGTTATTTTTGATTAAATGTTTAATTCTTTAAAAAATCTTGTTCTGTTCACTCTTCTTAGAATATCCTTTCCAAGTTCATCCTGGAAAAGACTTCCTCTCACTAATTCGCTTTAGTTGATCGGTATAGACTTTGAATCCTTAAGTACGTCCGACTTCGGCATTGATATTGTCAGTACCCCGCTGCGAAAATGCGCACTGGTTTCAGCAGCATTTACATTTTCAGGCAGTGCAAAAGAACGTGAAAAAACGCCTGACCTTCTCTCCTGTCGGCGATAGGTCTCTTCGTCACTGAGCGTTTCACTGCGTTCACCTTTTACAGTCAGTACATGCTCTTTAAGAGCGATATTAATTTCTTTCTTTGTGAGACCCGGTAAATCAATCATGATTTTATAGTCATCCTCACTCTCAACAATATCACAAGCCGGGGTAAAATCATGACCTTTGTCTTCGAGCGGTACAATACGCTCAACAAAATCCTGAATATCTTTACCCAGTTTGGTCAACTGCTTTTCAATATCAATGGTGAATTCGCTCATATGCTTACCGTTAATTTCTTATTCACTTTTATATGAGCAATCACAATGCCAAGGAGGTAAGCGCGTCATTTTTTATGACGTATTGGCATTATAGAATTTCTATGCAAATGGATTTGTCAGAATTGCGGGTACTGAGAGTCGTCTTATCTCAATTCGTCAGCATCTTGAGATCTTCCCAGAAACCCGGGTAGGAAATGTCAGTACATTCACCCCCCTTGACCTTTGAGGGTTCCGACCCTTTAGAAGCCAGTATGGCAGCTGACATCGCAATGCGATGGTCGTGGTAACTATTGTAGGATGCCGGGCGTGGCACAAATTTCGGATCTCCATGAATTTCAAGGCCGTCTTCCATCTCTTTGAAACTTGCACCTGCCTTTTTTAGCATATCAGACAGAGCTGAAAGGCGGTCAGTCTCTTTGTGCCGCAGCTCTTCGGCCCCTCTTATTGTTGAGGTTCCCTCGGCAAACAACATGGCAATAGCCAGGATGGGGATTTCATCAATCAGGTTAGGAACCAGCTTTTCAGTTATCGTAACCGGTTGTAAAGTGCTTCCGGTAATATGTAGGTTTGCAAACGGTTCTATTGCTTCACGATTCTCTTTCACCATCGAAATTTCAGCACCCATCTTTTGCAGTATTTTTAGTGCTGCGGTACGGCTGGGATTGATTCCTACATCAGTAAGCCTGACAGAGCCTTGCTTATGTATGCTACCCGCCACCAGCCAGAAAGCTGCAGCTGAGAAATCATTGGGAATTCGGTAACTCTGTTCCGGAATCACCATGGAGTTGTCGCTGCCAATAATTTTCCGATCCTTTTTCAACTCAATAGGTAGCTGTAATAATCGCTCGGTATGGTCACGGCTTGGTATTGTTTCAATGACGCTAGTAGTATTTTTACCGTATAATCCGGCCAGAAGAACACATGATTTAAGCTGCGCGCTTGGAATGGGTAGTTCAAAATGAAGCGCTTTTACGGGATCTTTTCTACTTATCTTTAAGGGAGCAAAGTTATCTTCTCTACCATAGATATCAATACCCATGGCTCTGAGTGGGTCAATGATGCGTTTCATGGTACGAGCAGACAGTGACTCATCACCGGTCAGCGTACAGTTTACACCGGCGCCTCCCACAATCCCGCTAAGCAATCGCATCGTAGTGCCGGAATTACCGCAATCCAGAGGTTCTTCAGGTTCGTTGAAACCATAGCGTCCTTTGCCTTTAATACTCAGATCCTGCCCTTTTGCTTCAATTTCAATACCTAGCTGACGCAGACAAGCCAAGGTGCTTTGGGGATCGGCCGCTGCAGAAAAATTACTGATATGGGAAGTGCTTTCATGCAGCGCCGCAAAAAGTGCCGCTCTGTGAGATATGGATTTGTCGGCAGGCAGCTCAACTGTTCCTTTGATATTTTTAGCAGGCTTTACTTCCTTGGCTGAACTCATCTATGATCCAGAGTCTAAGAGTCGTTGTGCCTTCTGAGCTTCCTCCGTTCCCGGGTAGTTTCTTACAATCTCATTCAGCGTATTTCTTGCCTCCCCGCGATTGCCCATCTGAATATAACACTCAGCACTTCGGAGCATGGATTTCGAAACCCAGTTGTCATAGGCGCTGTAGAGCACTTTAACGTTAGAATAAGCTTCCAGAGCCTCGTTAAACTGCTGCTGCTCCTGCTCCGCAAGGCCAATCAGGTATTGGGCTTCAGCCCCTATCTCCGTGGTATTGGATTCAGCAACCAAATTCAGGCGGTCCATAGCTTCTGCGTAATTGCCGTTCTCCAGCGCTACTTTCCCGAGCCCTACCCTGGCCGGGTCAAAACTTCCGTTAACACTTAAAGCTGATTCAAACTGAGAGCGGGCCTCATCAATATTGCCCATAGCCAGCTGTGCATTACCCATACCAATATAAGCTTCCAGGCGGTATCCTTGTGCCTGTTCCCCGAGACGGCTAAAGTAATCAAACGATTGTTGATACTGACCCTGACTATAACTTAGCCGTCCCAGTGATGCTAACGACGGAGCCGCCCTCTCAGATTCAGGATAGCTATTGACAATTAAATTGTAAGTCTCCATAGCCTGATCAATCTGCCCTGTCTGTTCATATGCATTAGCCAGGCTGAACTGTGCCTCCGGTAAAAGTTGCTGGTTGTTCGTTATTCTGATGTACTGTCTTAGCTCATCAATCGCACTATCGTAGTCGCCGGATTGTAGCAGTGTTTCTGCCTGACGGTAACGAAGTCGATCTGCGGTGGTAGTCTGTGGATTATCATCCAGAAAATCTTCCAGTACTGCGGAACTTGAATCTGTTTTTCCTGCAGAGAGCTGGGCATATTGTATCCCGTTGACCGCTTCAATGATATAGTCACTACGCGGATACTTCTCCATCACGGTTTTGTAGGCCTCAATCGCTTCCTGATACTCACCGGAGTTATAATAGGCATCCCCTATATTGTATTGCGAACGAGCCGCCCAGGATGTATTGGGATACTTATTGATCACTGTCTGAAACTCCTCTATAGCCTGGGTATAGTTTCCTGAATTGAGATAGATATAGGCAATATTATATTGTGCCTGTTCCCTAAGTCGACTGTAGGGATAGATGCGCAGGAATCTACGGAATGTAGTCACTGCCTCGTAAGTGTTCTCAGCCCTGTAGTAGGAATTACCGATCTGGAACATGGCATAATCCCCGCCGGGCTCGGCGCCAATTGCTTCCTGGTAGGTATTGATGGCATTTTCATAATCGCCCACGGCATAATACGAGTCTCCCAGCCTCAAACGGGTGTCGGTATCGTAGGGGAAAAGTGCAATTTCAGGTGGCTCATAATTGTCCAGAAATTCCTTGAGCGGGGAGATTGCCTTCCCGAATGAACCCATTTGGAAATAGCTCCATCCCAGCGAGTAGTAAGCCGCGCCGATCAGCTCGTGATCCGGATACTGCCTGATAAACGCAGCGAAATGATTGCTGGCAGGTCCGAATTGTTGCATCTGGTAATGTGCATCGGCACTCCAAAAGAGTGCCTCCTTACCTAACTTGGTATTCGGTGCGGCGTTGTAGACCTGTTCAAAGGTAGGCTGAGCCTGCCGGTAAGCCTGGTTACGGTACTGTACCCATGCTTTTTGAAATCGTGCCTGAAGCTTTACGGCCGGATCAATATCAGCACTATTTTCTGCTGCCTCAAATGCCTGAAGCGCCCGGGTATATTCCTTGTTTGCAAAATAGGATTCTCCAAGAAGCGTATATACTTTACCGGGCCATTTTAGCTCGCTATCATCCCGAACCAGGGAAAGCAGTACTTCAATTGATTCCCCGTACTGACCCAGCTCAAAGGCAGTGATAGCCCATTCGTAATATCCCTCCTCAACCCAAAGACCGGTCTCATACAGTTCACCGAATCTTCGAAACGACTCAATAGCCGCCGGGTAACGGCCTCCCAGTTTTTCATTGACCGCTTTGTAATAGAGAGCTTTACGGGCCAGTTCATCATCACCCTTAACGGCCTTGTTAAATTCATCCGACGCCCAGTGATATATTTCCTGCTTGTGATATACCCAGCCCAAACCGTAATGAGCCTTTCGCTCATTCATTGTTCCTTTCTCAAGGTTTATATACTGGAGATAGTACTTGGAGGCTTCATCAAAATTTCTGAGATAGTTGTGGCTCTCGGCAATCAGGTAAACCGCTTTTGATTTCAGTTCACCCTCCAAATAAGGCATTGCATTGATAAAGGCTTCTATGGCTTTCTCATATTCACCCTGCTGGTAATAAGACTCCCCGAGGGCAGTACCGATACGCCGGGTAATTTCATCATTTGGATAACGTTCCTTAAGCAGTTCGAACGCTACTGAAGATGAATCATATTTATTTTCGCTCAGGTAGAGCCTACCCCTGGCATACAAGGCTTTGGATGCCCAGGATGATTCCGGATAACGGTCGGCCAGATGCAGAAATCGTGATCGTGCCTGTTGCTTGTTACCCATGGACACATAGTCTTCTGCAATCCAGTAATTTACCTCTGCCGCCTGTTTATCCCTCATCCCATAGTCAAGAGAACGCTGGTAAAAAGAGATTGCTTTGTCGAATTGCATGTTCTCTTCCGATCGTTGTGCCAGTTCAAAAAGCAGTTTTTGCGAAAAGGTCTCTTTGGGATAGCTGCGAATATATTCCTCATAATAGGACTCCGTATTCACGGAATCGGCCTTTCCCAGCGACCGGGCCTTGTAAAATTTAGCGGAAGTAGCCAGCTCGTGATCGGGATAATCTTCAATGAAGTTCTCAAACTCTACTAACGCTTCTTCATAGAGCCCCTTATCAAAAAGCGCTATCCCCTGTTCATAATCATGGGTGACAGGCTTCTGAATTTCCTGTGCATTTGAAAGTGTGGGTATGAGTAATAAAGCCGGCGCGAGGAGAAGTGAAAGTAATCGGGCTCGAAGCATTAGCGGTAATAAAATTTCCGTTTCTGGTTATTACTGAATATATCAAGAATTGAACTTTTGTTCCGCAAAAACCCGGGAAAGAAAAGAAATTATACAGATATTACATATCCATATATTTGATGAGCTGATCTGCCCGGGTTTCTACATCCACACCTAACATTTCGGCGCTGGAATCGGTAAGCACAGTATACTCATGTCTCCTCAGGGTAGCGGCCACCCTGGAGATATCCCGCAGGTTAAGCTTGACGGAAACTTCGTAAACTCCGGCTTGAATATCCGGTGTCTCTACCGTAATACCCAGTATCTTGGCTCCTTCCGATTCTATCAGGTGAACAATTTCCGCAAGTGTAAAATCACGCTGCTTAAGCTCGATAGTAATTACAGACCCCGATTCGGCAAGATTAAGCATGTGGGTAAGTGATTCGAGCACTCTGGTCTTACCGAGATAGCCGATAAACGTTTTTTCCTTGTCAACCACCGGAAGCAGTCTCATCTCATACTGCAACATAAGTCGTGCGGCTTCAAAGATATGCTGTTCGTAATAGATCTTCACCGGCTGCTGCAACTCCACATCAGAAATTAACTGGTCGCTTTCAGCGTTTTCGAGCTGCTCCAGAGTAACCTGTCCCAAGAGTTTGCCGGTAGTATCATCGACTACGGGCAGGCTAGATACTTTAAGCACAACCATGCTATGTATCGCTTCGGATACGGCATCATTGCTCTCAAGAGGCTCTATTTCGGTATTCAGTGCTTGTTTAGCCAGCATAGATGTATGATTTATTACTTACTCACGGTATTTAAACAACTGATTCGGGAGAATCAATATTGTTTAGCATATTTTTCAATCTCATTAAATCTTCCTTAGCAATGCTGAACTTCAACTTTACACTGGAATTTACGTATTGTTCGCTATGAATGTTGGCTACACGATGTAAAAAGGCCACTCCCTCGTACTTGGAAACGGGTATCTTCATCGTTTTTGTAACGAAATCTTCTTCAATTAATTCCTGAATGCAGTCTTCGAGTTTATCAAGACCGATACCCCTCTCTGCGGAGATGAATACCGCATCGGGATAGGCTGCCTTCAATTCCGAAATTTGTTCCGGCTGCACTTTATCCACTTTGTTGAAGACCATAAGCATCTTCTTATCCTTGATATCCAGATCCTCAAGCGTATCTTCTACGACCGTAATATAGTCGTCAATAACTGTGGATGAAGCATCCACTACATGCAGCAGGATATCTGATTCACGCACTTCATCGAGTGTCGATTTAAAACTCTCAATCAGGTTATGGGGAAGTTTCCTGATAAAGCCTACCGTATCGGAAAGCAGTATATCGTAATTCTCTAAATCAAAACGTCTTACGGTAGAGTCGAGAGTAGCAAACAAACGATCCTCAGTAAGTACCTTGGTATCCGTAAGCGCATTCATCAGGGTGGATTTTCCAGCATTGGTATAGCCTACAAGGGAGAGACGTATCATATTAGAACGTCCCTTTCGTTGGGTTTTACGCTGTTTGTCAAGCTTTTCTAACTTGTCTTTAAGAGTGGATATGCGTTTGTCAACCAGCCTTCGGTCCGTCTCAATCTGAGTTTCACCGGGACCTCGGGTTCCTATACCACCCTGCTGTCTGGAAAGGTGAGACCAGAAACGGGTAAGACGCGGAAGCAGATACTGAAGCTGTGCCAGTTCAACCTGAGTTTTAGCGGCTGCCGTTTTTGCTCTTCCGGCAAAAATGTCAAGAATAAGACCACTTCGATCCAACACTTTTACTTTGGTCTCTTTCTCTACATTTCGAATCTGTGTTGGGGATAAATCGTCGTCAAAAATGATGGTGCCGATATCTTTAGACCCGGCCATCTGCTTTAATTCCCGCAGTTTGCCTTTACCAATATATGTTGAGGGATCGGGATGTGTGCGATTCTGTAAAATTTTCTCAACAGGTATACCCCCGGCTGTATCGGTTAGTAAAGCCAGTTCTTCAAGATACTCTTCAGCCTGTATTCTTGGAGTATCAGGCCCGTAAACGCCAACTAGAAGTGCTTTTTCCTGCTCTATGTCTGAATTTTGTACTTCTTCTAACAAATGAGTTTAACTAAAGATGAATTGAAAAGTGTGATTGGGAAGTAAATATCCCTGTCGAATCAATTAAAGTGTTCCACCTTAATTGACTCCGTTTCATAACAAGTTATACGACGTCCGAGTTTATGTGAAATTAATTTTTTAAAATCGCTCAATTTCCTGTCAGGGACAAAAAGATTAAGTCTGAGTATTTTGCCGGGTTCATCCATAGCAGGTTCAGAGTAGATAAACAGGAACTTTGTTCCCTGTGGTTGATCTTCTTCTACGAAGTCCCTTATCTGGTGCCAGGCAATAGTCTGAGAGGGGTCATTTACATTCTTAACTATACCGTGATTTGTGACATAACGCTTGGAAGCAAGGTAACTGGTAATAAACCATCCCATGGCAATGATCATGTATAACGAAGCCATGGATAGTTCCTGGAAAGACTCCCGGAACAACCCGATACCTACAAGTAATACACTGACCCCTAAAAATAGGGTCGAAAATAGCGGATATCCCTTCATTTTGCCTGCTTTCCAGTTGAGGCGTACATTTCTGAGTCTCACTACATTTACAAGCGTTGAAACCGCCAGTAAGGTAGAAACCAGGCTGAAGATACCCAGCAGGACCCAAAGGGAGATCATTAATTCTGTATTAAGCACCATGTTTAATTCATATTTTCAGCTTTGTATAACTTAGACACCAGCATTTCTGCAACAAGCAGTAACAGAGCTATCCAAACAAACCAGTTCCAGATTTCCTTGCCAAAGCTCGCAGCATTGAGCTGTTCTTGCAGACCGTTCTCGGAAATTTCGCTCGCATCGATTGCACTATTTATAGTTACGTATTTTGAGAGCAAATTATCAAGATCTGTATAGGGTAACGTATCAAAGTACGATTCCATTATGTCCTGATTTACAGCGATCAATCTTTTTTCCTCTCCCGCGCTTATGGTAAGTATGCCGGGCGTCCATTCCCTTGCCGGATAACTGATCTGTATACCTTCCGGCATGCCCTGAACCTCGGGTATAACTGTTTCCTCACCCTTTTCTATCTGAACATTTAGATTCTGCATAGATCCTTCCCATTCAAAACGCTGGCCCAGGGTATATTGGTCAAGCCCCCCCTGCTCGGAAGAGGAAGCATACAAGACTGCACGATAATATAGGGGCGCAAACAAGGGATTTATCGGAAAGTTGGTCCACCCGGGGTCTGAACCGAATGCAGAGATCAGCACCTTCCCTTCTCCGAAACGCTGTTCGGTCAATAAAGCTTCATCGGATCGCGATTGAAGGATATTGTAAGTACCGGTGTTCTCAGGCGGTTCGTATTGATAATAGAAAAAGAGTTCAGGCAGGTCCAGGCTTATCTGTTCGTCACCTTCTTTTTCAAAAAGCTCATTAAGGATAGGATGCCCCTCTACCAAATCATCAAATTCGCCGGCAGGTTTAAAGGAAGCATATTCACCAATGATATTACGGTATTCACCGGCATTAAAAAGCTCAAAGAAATCATTGTAATTACCAACATTCCCCTGTTCTGACGGAAAAAAGAGAAGCCCCTTGCCATTTTGAATGTAACGCTGTAAATCGTTGAACCAGTATTCCGGAATTTCTTTCAAACCATCGAGTACTATGACATCGTAACCGGCAAGTTCCGCCTGTCCGACCTCCTGCACGGTGCGTTCTGTAAACGTGATTTGCGTATTCGTTTTCCGAGCTGCTTCAAGGGCCGGGTTCAGATATGACCTGAAGTCTTTAGAGGCTGCTCGATCTTCCGAGAGCAACAATACCGATCGAGTTTCAGGGATTCTGAGTACAAAGTAACGTGAGTTATCAAAGGTGACTTCATCACCATCAATGATAATCCGGCCCGGTATATCACCGGTCTGATCCGGTACAATCTCAAAAAGATACTCGCGGCTCTCACCGGGCTGAAGTTCTACCTGGTATTGTCCCGACATCCTGTTTCGGATCTCCAGGGAGACATATTGATTTACCGCTTCCACCTCACCGGTATTCTCCAAGGTTACACCAAGTGTAACCGGGGTTCCGCTACTTAACATCTGACTCTTAAGACTGAGATCGGAGATGGCAAGATTTTGCTGTTCAGAATTTCCCAATTCTACCAGCTGAAAGGTGATCTGTTTGGTATCAGAGGACTGCTCAATATCGAAACTCTCAAGCTTTTGCAGCTGGCTTTTTTGACCATCTGTGATTAAGTATACTATAGCCTGCTCGATGGGGGCCTGCTCCAGCCGCTCATAAACCAGGGAAAGCGTCTCGGAAATAAAATTACCGGTATTTTGAGTTTCGATATTCCGAATGCTTTCCTGTGCCCGTAAAGCACTCTGCAGAGTAACTTGAGACTGTTCTCCATTCGTATTAGTCACAATGAATCTATCTTCCTGACGAGCACCGTCAATAATGGTTTGGGCAACCTGCCTGGCCTGTTCAATAATAGGTCCGCGGGCACTCACTCTTTCCATACTTGGGCTGTTGTCGATAATAATGCCAACTGCTTTTGGACTATCGGAACCTGACGATCCTGTTAGAGTTGGAGGTAGAAAGGGTCGTGCAAGAGCCAGCGCTAGAAATAACACAGCCAGTGCTCTCAAAGCCATCAGAAGATACTGCTTGATTCTGATTTTTCGAATGGTACTTTTTTTGAGTTCATTCAAAAATGAAAGCGTAGAAAACTGTACCTTTTGAGGCCTTCTTAAATTGATCAAATGAATAATCACCGGAACCGCTACGGCTATAATACCTAATAAGAAAAAAGGATTCAGAAAATTCATTTAAACCAAAATTATTACCTTTTTACCGATTCCAGAATAGGAATAATGCAAAAATACTTTTCATTCTTGAATTATAAGCTATAACATTAACAGCCTTTACAAAATATTATTACTGAGAAATTTTTACATACGTCTATGCTCCGTCTACTAAAATGCAGCGTGCTGTTAATACCCCTGTTTCTCGTGCATGCCTGCAGCAACATTCCGGACAAAAACTGGTACCAGGCAGTTCCCGAGAAAACGCCCTTTGTAATTATTCCGGCTGAAGATGCTACTATCTATTCTGTTTTACAGTCAGAGTATATACCATTTCTAGATGACATTACCTCTTCTGCAATCCCTCTTGTTTCCCAGGTCGATTCATCGGCGTCCAGCTCATTGACTTTAAAGGCCGTCATGCTCTATCCGGGTACCCAGTCAAATCTCGAACCCATATGGGTCACCGAGTCTAAACCCGGACTGGTCGTTAACCTCCAACAGATTTACTATAAAAAGTTTACTCAGAACCAATACCATTTCAAGGGAGTCACAATTCACAAGCTGCATATCAGGGAAAGAGCCGTGTTTGCAGCTGAGCTAAATGATATTCTGCTGTTGTCGGAATCAAGCCTAGGTATTGAAGATGTCGTTCGTTCTTATGTAGGGCAACAACCCGCACTTGCTACAGATGGGTTCGAACTGAAACCGGGTTCCATAATAATGAATACTCCTGCTCTTGATAAGGTAGCAACACAGCTATCTAAAGTTAGCTATCGGCCATACCTCAAGAATGGTCTGAAAGGTACAGGACCAGTCTTGCTTGATGTATCGAGAATGGAAGGAGAAGAAATTTCAGGTGATATATTCAGCGGTACCATACCACTGACCAATGACCCTGCCAGCGAGCTGGTAGCAGCTCTTTCTCACCAAAACGCTCCGATTGAACTTGATCGGTATATCTCGTCAAATGCTGCCGCTTTTGGGATTTTTCGTCTGGAGCCCCGACTTGCCCCACCGGCTTCCCTGCCCGATACCACGGAACTTGACGTACAACTGATGGACGACAAAGTACGGTATTCAAAGTTTGCCAAGAGCCTTGGAAATCCTTTTGCCATGGTTATGTACTCAGAATCCGGATTCCTTTCTACCGGTGAGCATCTTTTTATCAGGGAAGTTACCGATAGCGGTGCGCTACGGGAAGAACTGGATGCTCTGGTAAATGATGGGATGGCTGAATTAAGCGGCGGCACCTATTTCATCCAAAGCCGGATCTTGTCTGAACTTATCGGATCAGGTATGTCAGATATCCGTGATTTTTATCTTGATCTTACCGGAGATGTGGTAGTGATTTCCAAAAGAAAAGGGCTTGCAGAAATAGTAGCTTCCGATCGCAGCCGCAGAAGGGTGATCTACTATGAACAGAATTATCGGGACATCAAACAGGATCTTCCTGAAGAGATCAGCGGGGTCTTTATTGGAAATTCCGACTTCTACTCCTTCATTGAACCTTTTCTCGGCCCGGATAATTACGGAAGCATTATCGCTTCTCAGTTTGATATGGTCAGTATCAGCACCCGGCTGAATGAGGATGGAAACAGCCTAGGCTTTAGCCTCAGAACCTACCAGACAAGCCGTTCCGACCAGCCCTACCAGGAAAAGTGGCTCTTCCCCACCGGTGGTTCCGATCTGACCGGTAAACCGATTCTCACGGATATCGGTGGAAGCTCCAGAGATGAAGTTGTATTTGCAACAGAGAACGGCAGTATCTATGCACTAGCGGCAGACGGTACGGTTGTATTGAAACTGGACACGGGCAGCGATACCCCCGTGGGTTCACCGGTCGTGTACGACTGGTATGCCACCAACCAAAGGGTCATTTTGATTGCGGCGGGCAACAAAATTTATGGCTGGGATGAAACCGGATCTTCTCTGCCACAGTTTCCGTTTGAGCTCAATGAACAGATCACTTCTCCACTTGCTGTTCAGGATATCGATCGCAACGGACTTCCTGAAGCACTGGTCGCAACCGCCAACAGGCAACTGCATGCCTTTGACGGCAGGGGGCAAAATCTTACGGGCTGGCCCCTGACTACCAACTCTGTCATTAGAACGAAACCCACTATTGACTACTATGAGGGTGCCTACTCCGTAATGGCATTTTCAGAAAATGCGATTCATGCTTGGTTCCCGGATGGAGTACCACGTGACGGGTTCCCGAAATTTGTGAATGCCTCATTAAGCGGATCACCTTATTTGTATCAAGGAAGAATACTGGCGGGAGCAGCCGACGGATATCTGTATGCCGTCGGTCGAAACAGACTTTTTGCAGACTCCCTTAATATCTATTCCGGCACCTCTCAAGAATCAGGTATAGAGGCGGTGTACGTTTCAAATAGTGCCCTTACCGGAACGCCGACAGTTCAGAATGTGAGGGTTCGGGCGGATGAAGAGTCAGAAACACACTCGGGAGATATGATCATAAGCATGAGCGCCAACGGTTCGGCATTTCTTCTGAATTCCAATGGACAGCTTCGTTTTACAAAAAGCATGGGTCAGCCCAGCGCACAAGGGTTTTCTCCATTCATTACGGATATCAATAACGATAACAGAAGTGATCTGATAGCACTTGCCAGTTTTGGACGCCTGTATGCATGGACTTTATTGGGAGGAGAGCGTATTCAACCGCTTCCAACAACGGGAATGGAGTACCCCATCGTTGAAAATATTGACGGAGACCAATATGTCGAACTTATTGCCCAAACCCGTGAAGGCCTCCGCTGCTGGACGATTTACGGTCAATCTGAATAGGACGTTTTTACCACTGAGTTACACAAAGAAAATCTCTGTGCAACTCTTTTATTTTCTCAGTGAAACTCTGTGGTAGAAAAAGTATCGATTACAGAATATCTGCCAGGGCTTCTTTCACATACTGGAATTTAAACTCAAAGCCGGCTTGCTGCAGTTTTTTGGGCTGAACTCTCAGGCTTTCCAGAATCGGATCGGCAGCCTCTCCGAGCACCAGATTCAAGGCAAATTCCGGTACCCTGAAAAAAGTCGGCCTATTCAATACTTCGCCCAGTTTGTCAGCAAACTCATTCATGGTCACCGGGTTAGGAGCACTCAGGTTATATGCCCCTTCAAAAGCTTCATTTTCTAGAGGATGTTTTAACCCGCGGCAGAGGTCATACATATGGATCCATGGAAAATACTGATCACCGCTTCCCACCGGTCCACCCACTCCCAGTTTAAAAGGTGGTAGCATTTGCTGCAAGGCCCCTCCTCCTGTTTCTAGGACGATGCCGATTCTTGGTATGGCTAGCCTGACACCATGGTCCTCAATCTCCTGTGCGGCAGCTTCCCACTCCAAGCAGACATTACTCAAAAAACTATTCCCTGCCGGTTCGCTTTCGGTTAGAACATCATCACCTCTATCCCCATAGTATCCGACTGCTGAAGCGGATATCATAAGCTCAGGTGGATTCTCGGCATCACCTGCTGCCTGTACCAGCTTTCGGGTCGTCTTCACCCGGCTATCTAGTATTTTGCGTTTGACTTCCTCTGTCCAACGCTGTCCGAAGATCGATGCCCCCGCGAGATTTATAACGGCATCCGAATTTTCCATGGCTTCGCTAAGGTCATCATCCCACGAGATAAACTTTTGATTCTTTGCTTTTTCATCTTCATACTTTTTTGGTGATCGAGTAATTATGGTAAGATAGTGGCCTTCCTGTAGCAGCATGTCCCTCAGTTCGCTACCAATGAATCCCGTACCCCCGGTGATGAGTATGTTCATTTTAATTTGTTTATTAAATTTATAGGTCTAATTTCTTTAGTTATATAAATGTTTTTACTTCAAAATCATTCTTCAGGAATACATAATAACTTTGCTCTAAAAGTATCCCCGTATTTTGAACCAGAAGCCTAAGATGCAAAAAAATATACTTTTAACCATTCGAATACTCCTGGGACTCATCTTTCTTGCTTCAGGAGTTGGAAAATTGATTGACAGCAGTGACGCTCGTTATCTGGTCGAGCTACTGGCTTCTGAATTTTACTGGCTCATCGAATATGCCGACCCTATTGTCATAGGCACTTCCCTGATTGAACTTATTCTGGCTTCCCTGCTGCTCTGGGGCAAAAAAGTAAAGCTTTCACTTTGGGCGTCCCTGCTAATGGTATCAGTTTTTACCGCCGTGCTCGGTCACTTTTACTTGCAAGGAATGAGTATAGAGAGCTGCGGATGCTTCGGTGCTTTGGGGATCGGTGGCGGACTGACTGCTACTCTAATTCGCAATGCCGTTTTATTGATACTTGTATCCGGCGGTTTGATTCTATCTTCGAGGCTGTTGCAAACAAGAAGTATACCGAAGGTTTAGTTTCCTGACCGGCTCATCCGAATCGAAGTCCTGAAAATCGGAATGACACTCTTTGTTGGAGGATCCGGATCTTTATAATTCAATGGCAAAAAACCCTGTATGAAGTAATTGTTCTGATAGTGCTTACTACCAATAAGCAGTTTCTCAATCAGATATATCTCAACGATTGACTACTCCCAGCCCAGTTCTCTCGCTCACTATTAGATGTTTATACTCGTCAAGCATTACGCCTTGATAAGGATCCTCTTTTATTAGTATATGACCGTCCAGATCTGCATAATCTGCCCATAAAGCCAGTATGGCACCTGCAGTGTTGGCAACGGAGCTCTCAATCATACAACCGATCATGATCTTAAGTCCCAGTTTCCGGGCTTTTGTAATAACATTGCGTGCTTTGGTCATGCTTCCGATTTTCATGAGTTTGATATTGATGATATCAAATGCCTGGGCAATCTCTTCCAGCGACTCATCTCCAATAAAACTCTCATCCGCACAGAGCGGAAGAACCGACTCTTTCTTTAATTTTACCAAATCCTCAAAACGGGATGCGGGCAACGGCTGCTCGACAAGTTCAATATTATGGTCTGCAAGAAAACGAATCATCTGACTCGCTTCTTCGACACTTGCCCACCCTTCATTTGCATCCACCCGAATGGGCTTATCGGTGACCTCGCGAATCCCCCGGATGATAGCCTTGTCTCGCCCGGTGCCCAGCTTGACCTTGTATATGGGGAATTCCCTGGCATCCTGCACTTTTTGCTGCATGATATCAATCTCATCAAGACCAATGGTATAGGAGGTTTGCGGCCCGCGGGTAGTTGGTGCATTCCATAATTTCCAAAGGGGCTGCCCCTGATTTTGGGCATACCAATCAAGCCATGCCATCTCAACAGCGGCTTTGCCTGATTGCACAGAAGGAACTGAATTTCTTGTTGCCACTTCATCAAGCAGTTCATTCAGTTGGTTGGGATGGGAGATATCATCAAAAAAGCTGTTGGGAAGAGCTTCCAAGAAATTAGCGACTTTTTCTGCATCTTCATCATAACGGCTATTGGGAGCGGCTTCACCCACGCCGGTTACACCATCTGCAGAGAGTCTGACGATAACATTGTTGACTTCACTCTTGGTACCTCGGGAAATAGTAAATGGCTGTTTGAGACTGAGACTTACCTTTTCATATTCCAGCCTAAACCGAGACATATCCGAATACCTCTAAGAAATAGATGTAAAGATAAAAAGCGGGTGCAGCTAATATCAGTGCATCAAAACGATCTAAAAAGCCACCGTGCCCCGGCAAAATATTGGCGGTGTCTTTTAATCCCCCGGCGCGTTTCATCTTACTTACGGCCAGGTCGCCTAGCGGGCCAAAGATGCTAAGCACCAAAGCCAGCGGCAACACATATAAAACAGATACCGGATAAGCGATAGGTATCAGGTAAATCGAAATCAGCAGACCGGCAATGGCGCCCAGGATTCCAAAACCGAAACCCTCCCATGTTTTTTTGGGACTGATATCAGGAGCCATGAGGTGGGAACCGGTATATTTGCCTCCAAAATAGGCAAAAACGTCATTGCCCCAGACCATCAATAATAAACTTAAAGTAAGCACAAAACCGGTATCAGTCTCACCAAGGTTGCGGGTCATCAAGAACATGAGCATACCGAGCGGAGCATATACTCCGGAGAAAAGAGTAGAAACCATTTCCTGTATGCCTTTGGATGGATTCTTCAGAACCTGCATGGCCATGAGCAGTAAAAAAATACCTACTCCAATCTCCAAAGCATGAGGTAAAACCGGAACCAGTAAGATCCACAGTCCAATGGTATAAGGAAAGAAATCATCAGGCTTGAAACCTGCTTTGGTGCTGACGTTAATCATTTCATACTGCATCAGCATGCCAATGATTACAATCAGCGAGGTGAAAGCCCAACCCCCAATCCAGGTTATGTAAAGAAATATGGCAGCAGCAGGAACGGCAAATAGAATTCTTTTGGCTAATTCACTCACCGTTTACTCTTCCTCATCATCTAGGTGTTCCGATGATTCCCACTCTTTAATAGCTTCTCTGGCCTCCTCTTCATACTCATCCGGCACATAAAGGTAAACCAGTGCCATTTCACCTACATTCAGACTGTAGGCTGAATCTCGTTTTGATAATATATTGGAGGGTATTTGCAGGTTGGATAAATAGTTCTTGGCCATTTCCACTTCCAGCTCAGTGCTACGCTCCATCACGCAGGTCCAATTCTCAATTTTGTTGGGGTCCGGTCCTTTAAACATCTGTGTCTCCTGTTGAGGCTAAATTCTTATGCTGTTGATACATAAAATAAATTAAATAACCTGAAATAATAATACTAACCGCTACTGCCCAGATCGGCGGCATTGTTTCAGGTGTCATCTCAGCAAACGCAGTATCCGGAAAATAAGATCCCACCAGCACGCTTCCCCCGTTATTAACGAAGTGAGCCAACATGGCCGGGTAGATACTTTCACTTACCCAGGTAACATACCCCAGAACAATACCGATTGTTGCCAGTGGCAATAAATTACTCAGCTGCACATGATATAACCCGAAAAGCAGTCCTGAAATAAGGATAGCCGGAAGTATACCCCAGCTTTTCTGGAAGGCCCGCATCACATAGCCCCTATAAAGAACCTCCTCACAAATTGCAGGAACAACACCCACATGAAATAAGGTAAGTATCAACAGATGATCGCCTCTAAGGAAATTTTCAATCATCTGCATCTGAGAACTCTGGAATTCACTCAACATATCCGGAACCGGAAGGAAAGCGTTCAGCCAGCCGAGAAACCAGACCGTAGGCTGTATGGCCAGGATCAAAATAAACGTTAGCCCCAGCATTGAGGGAGTTTTCTCATTAGTTGAGAAACGTAGAAATGCCGGACGCTGTGATTTGGAAGCATGCAGCCTTACAAAAAACCAGGTGGCTAGTCCCAGAAAGAGTATCTGGCCGGTTGTATTACCTACAAATAGCAGGTCCAGGTTCTCAGTAAAAGACTGGGTAATTTCAGCAGCATTCAAAGGGCCTTCCCGGTTTATCATAAGAAGAACTACAGCTACTATAGCTGCAGTAAATTGAAACCCTATAAATGCTATGATAATCCATAAAATTGCCAGGGACCAGTCGGAAAATCCGTTTCTTTCTGCCCATGACCTGTAAACTGCCGGCTGTGATGATTCGTCGTTATCGAGATTCATATAAAAATCTTATTGGGCCGAGGAGCAATTTCATCGGCCTGAATTGAAGCTAGTTATTACTCCTTATTCCGTGCAAATAGCGAAACTCCCAGCATACCTGTCAGGAGATTCAGTATGCCAAAAATGGGAATACCATACAGCAATTGCATTCCAATGGATGGATTCGCCTGCGAGGCCGCCTGATCGATCATCTGCTGTTTGGTTTCTTCAGGCATATCCATGGCCTCAAAGTTGGCGATGGTGCTTTCCATCATCTTTTGCTGCATATCGGGATCAAACAAAAGCCAGAGTTTATTTAAAACAATCCCTATAATTACCATCGCGAGTCCCGTTAAAAATCCGATCAGGGCTCCTTTTCCAAGTTTCATTGTTATCTGGTATTCGTTGGCATAGTGCCACACGGCAACCATACCCCCAAAGGCTCCCACCAGACAAACTACCAAACCAAAAAGCATGGTGGGTGAAAATAAGGATCCCGTGGGTTCGGCATTGATCTGCATGTATCCACTGATTAGCTGAAGTACGGTTGTTAATAGGCTGAAAATAACTGCAGCAATCCCGACCGAAGTCAGATAACTTGGTGGTGTACCGTTAGTTTGATTTGTCTGTTCCATACCGTATCCCTTTAATGTTTATTTTATTGATCCCAATGAATTCGTAACCGATAACTAAAACTGCTGAGAGTCCGACCAGGCCTCCCAAGGCAAATCTGGAAACAAGCGTATTTTGCCACATTCCAATAAAATTTCCAAATACATCTATGAAATTTATGAGTAAAACACCCATCAGCATCCAGCGTTTATAGCCATCCATACGTTCAAGGAGCTTCGGTATCATGGGAAATGAGAGCCAGCCTATAAATACGGTGCTGTAAATCCCAAAACAACGGCTGCAAACGGCCATCGGACTCCCGTTAATCCAAAAAGATCGCTGTGGATTCTGGTGACATAGTCCGGTAAACGCTTTATGTTGCCAGTGGTCAAACCAGATACCCGGCTGACTGAAAATACCTCCTCCCAGTGCTGTCAATACCAAGAAAGCAGTCAGAGACAGTACCAGTACATATAATTTTTTTTGTTCTAAATTGGCCCACATAACTACTGATTCTGAAACTCCGACAAACGATCCAGAAAATTTTCGGGAGCCCTGCATGGTTTTCTGTTTTCTTCTTTCATAAAACAGAGAACAACCTTTCCCAGTGCATGAGGATCTTCCGATCGATCGGTAAAAATTTCGTAGTAGGTTTCAAGTTTAACGGTTGGAACTGTAAAAAGATGCACCTTAATATCCATTAGTTCATCATAGTAAATAGGTGCTTTATAATCTATTTCGGTCCGTACAACCGGCAGCATCACCCCCTGTGCTTCCAGGGAGGAATACGGCATACCCAGTGAGCGGATCATCTCAGTTCGAGCCACTTCGAAATACTCAAGGTATCTCCCATAATAGACATAACCCATCTGGTCCGTTTCTCCGTAACGGCTTCGAAGTTTGTGAGAATAGGTATAAAGTGGCTCGCCGGTAGGAAACAAAGAGCTATTTTTTTGAATTTTTTGCCTTGGCCTTAGCTTTTGGCTTGGATGCTTTGGCCCATTCACCCATCGCAGAATATTTCTGAATCCTGTTTTCAACCAGCTTTTCAGGTTTTTGCTTCTTAAGTCGCTTTAGAGAGTCTAAAATCTGTTTTTTTACTGATTGAGCAGATTTATCCGGGTCTCGATGCGCTCCTCCCAAAGGTTCTTTGATGATGCCGTCAATGACCTTTAGTTCTTTAAGATCTTCTGCAGTGAGTTTCAAAACTGCGGCCGCCTGTTCCTTATAATCCCAAGTCTTCCAAAGTATGGATGAGCATGATTCCGGTGAAATTACCGAATACCAGGTATTTTCCATCATAAATACCTCATTACCCATTCCGATACCGATTGCACCGCCACTGGCACCCTCGCCGATGACGACCGTTATTAATGGAACCTTCAGCATCGCCATCATCTTAAGATTTTTTGCAATGGCTTCCGCCTGCCCACGCTCCTCAGCCTCCAGCCCGGGATAGGCACCCGGTGTATCAAGCAGCGTAACAATGGGTACATCAAACTTTTCGGCCAGTTTCATCAGTCTATAAGCTTTCCGGTATCCCTCGGGATTTGCCATACCGAAGTTGCGGTACTGCCTGCTCTTGGTATCCCTTCCCTTCTGATGACCCATGATCATCACCGACTGCCCGTCCATAGTGGCAAAACCGCCCACAATGGCTTTATCATCGCTGTGGTAGCGATCCCCGTGCAGCTCTACAAAATTTTCTGTAATCTTATAAATATAGTCAAGCGTATAGGGACGCTCGGGATGCCGGGCAAGCTGAACACGCTGCCAGCGTGTAAGGTTACTGAAAATAGATTCTCTCAGCTCTTCAACCCTTTTTTTCAATCGCTTGATTTCAGGGGTAAGAACTTCATCGTCGGCAATAGAAAGCTCACTCAGTTCTTTTATTTTTTGCTCCAGATCTGCAATCGGCTGTTCAAATTCGAGATACTGCATAGGTAACCGGTTAATCTATTTCTTCAAATTATTTTCAAATATACAAACTTAAGGTCGATACTTTAAGAACTTTATCCAAACCATCTTTAACTGTAATATACGTATCCGAAAGATGTTATAAGGTTCCGAATATACTCTGAAATTTAAGAAACCAGACTCTCCAAATAGCTTCCCATACAATCTTTTTTGACATTTTGGAGACCCCTTCCTCCCTTTCCCGAAATATGATTGACACCTCTTTGAGACGGAAACCGGCCTTCCAAGCCCGGAAGTGCAGTTCTATCTGAAAAGCATAACCGTTAGAACGTATGCCTTCCACCGAAATATTTTCCAATACTTTTCGGTGAATACATTTGAACCCCGCTGTGGTGTCAGCAACCGGAAGACCTGTGATAATACGTGCATACAAATTGGCACCGTATGACAGTATCAGTCTGCTTAGGGGCCAGTTAATAATGCTGATACCTTTGGAATATCGAGAACCGATGGCTACATCCGCATTACCACTTCTTACTTCCTCCACCAGGGCCGGGATATCTTCCGGATTATGGGAAAAATCGGCATCCATCTCACATACGTAGGTATACCCTTTCTCGAGAGCAAATTTAAAACCCCGTACATAGGCTGTACCCAGGCCAAGTTTACCAGATCTTCTTATTAGGTGTAACCTTCCTTCATAGGATGGAATTAACTCTTCAACGATATCCCCGGTACCATCCGGTGAGCCGTCATCTACTACCAACAGATGTGTAGGTTCGTCCAGATTCAGAACGGACTCAATAATTTTCGGAATATTATGTGCCTCATTATAGGTAGGTACTATAACAAGAATCTGATTCTGCATTATATTTGATTGATTGGTATTTCTTCCCATCCCAATTAGTGTGAAAGGATACAAATTTATCAATTAATTAAACACCTGAAATTGATTATACTCAAAGGTTTAAAAAGTCGCTTTCAGAAGCGTCTGAACTGATAATTAACCGGTACAATTTTGTTTGAACTGCACAAAGAAGACCAGAGTACTAAAGCCCGCAAGGGAATCCTAAAAACAGACCACGGGAATATTGAGACTCCCATTTTCATGCCGGTTGGCACTCTTGGGACCGTAAAAGCGGTAAAACCGGAGGATCTCCGGGATAAAATCCATGCCCAAATAATACTGGGCAATGCCTACCACCTCTATCTGAGGCCGGGCTGTGATATCATTGAAGAAGCGGGCGGCCTTCACCGGTTCATGCAGTGGGATGGTCCAATACTCACTGATTCAGGCGGTTACCAGATCTACTCTCTATCCGACAATAGAGAACTGAAAGAGAAGGGTGCCCACTTTAAAAGTCATCTTGACGGCTCCAAACATCTTTTCACACCAGAAAATGTGGTTGAAATACAACGCGTGCTCGGTTCTGACATCATGATGCTGCTGGATGAATGTCCTCCCTATCCCTGCAGCTATGAATATGCAAAGGAATCCATGGAGCTGACGCATCGCTGGGCTGAGAGGGGGCGAAAAGCATTTTTAGATACGGAATCCAAATACGGACATCGCCAATATCAATTCGGTATCATCCAAGGGGGCACCTATGAAGATTTGCGTAAAGAGTCTACACAGTTCATGACAGAACAGGATTTTGAGGGACTGGCGATCGGAGGCCTGAGTGTGGGTGAACCTGCTGAACTCATGTATGAAATGGCTGATCTGAATACCGACTTAATGCCTGCCGGAAAACCCAGATACCTGATGGGCGTCGGTACTCCGGCCAACTTGTTGCACTGTGTCGCACTGGGCATTGATATGTTTGACTGCGTAATGCCCACACGGAATGCTCGCAATGGTCAGATCTTTACCCGGCATGGTATCATAAACATCCGTAATGCCAAGTGGAAGAATCATCACAAGGTGTTTGATAAAGAGTTCCCCTCCGATGTGTCACAAAAATATACCATGTCATACCTGCACCATCTCTTTCGCAACAGCGAATTACTAGGTTTGGAACTTACCTCCATTCACAATCTCACCTTTTATTTGTGGCTGATGGAGCAGATGCGCAAGCGTATCAAAGATGGAACCTTTAGTGATTGGTATGCCGGCATGGCTGAGCAAGTTGATCAGAAGATCTAGCCAATAAAAAAGCCTCATATACATGTAGCATAGAGGCTTGGTAATTCATTACAATAAAAAAAGTGAGGAAGC